>CAJJNI010000143.1 GCA_905193085.1 uncultured Lachnospiraceae bacterium
ATTATACACCTTATTTTTGATTATTTTCATTGCATGTCATAAACAGCATGTTTGATGTCAAAAAAAACACTTTTTTCGCCATAATCCGACAATATACGACAATCATTTTAAATTGTACAACTTTTAGACTAAAATATTTACATTTAAAACTCATAATTATATAATAATGCTACGATATGCGAATATTGGATAGGATTATGGAAGTGCAAAGCACGGAACAATCCGTAAGCATCATCGTTGTGGGCTTTTATATTTAATTGACTAAGGAGACTTGTATGGATATTATTAATCATTTCAAAACGATAACAGAACATAAAAAAGAAGTTTTAAAAGGCTGTATCAAAGCAGGCATCCCTTTACAGGGACTTATGCATGACCTGTCTAAATATATGCCTTCTGAATTTATTGTCGGTGCAATTTATTACCAGGGAAACAGAAGCCCAAACGAGGGTGAGCGTGAAGCATACGGTTACTCTAAAGCATGGATGCATCACAAAGGCAGAAACCGTCATCACTTTGAATATTGGACTGATTACGATACTGTCACACGCATTATGAGTCCTGTAAAAATGCCATATAAATATGTTGCGGAAATGTTCTGTGACAGACTTGCGGCGAGCAAAATTTATATGAAGGATAAATATACCGATTCTGCTCCGCTTGAATATTATAACAAAGGAAAAAAGACGAGAATGATTCACCCTGAAACTGCAAAAGAAATTGAGACTTTACTTAAAATGTTAGAAAAATACGGAGAGGATAAAACCTTCCGTTATATAAGATATCAATTAAAAAAACATAAATAAAAGCGGATTTCTCCGCTTTTTATTTATTCACGTCTTTGTCTGTATGCTTCGTACATCAGAAGTGCTGCCGCCACTGATGCATTAAGAGATTCAACCTCTCCTGCCATTGGAATTTTTATGTAATTTCCGGCAGCATCACAGAGTTTTTCAGTAAGACCATTTCCCTCATTTCCAACTAAAAATGCAGTTCCTCCCCTGTAATCACATTTAACATAATCTACGCTGTCCATCAGATGCGCTGCATATGTCTTTATCCCTTTCTCATGAAATTTATCCACAACTTCACTCAAATCTTCAACATATACAAACGGAACACGGAAAATTGCTCCCATAGTAGAACGGGTAACTTTGGGATTAAATAAATCAACAGTTCCTTTGCTCATTATTACTGCAGTTACCCCGGCACCCTCGGCTGTCCTCATTATCGTTCCAAGGTTTCCAGGGTCCTGCAAATCTTCAAGAAGCATAAACAACGGAGCATCTGTATTTAAAAACTGCTCCAGACTGTATGAAGGCTGTGCTGCCACACTTAGTATACCCTGGGGGGATACTGTATCGCTCACAGACTTAAAAACATTGTCTGCAACAGTTTCAACGGATATGTTTCTTCCTATTAATATATCAAGTTTTTTCTTTATGTTTTCCGGACAGTCTGAAATAAGCGATTCAGATATGTACACGCTCTTTACCAAATCTTCCGGAACTTCCAGAAACATTTTTCTTCCCTCAACAACAAAAGCCCCCTCTTCCCGGCGGGCTTTTGCTTTTTGTATTAACTTAGTTAAATTCTTTATCTGTGCATTAGATGAACTGCTAATCATAATTAGTCCTCTCATAACATTCTATCACAAATTCTATCATTATGAAATCATGTCTTATTAAAATTTAGTAAGACGCAGTGCTACTTCATACTGGTATGGAGGCAAATCTTTCTGCATTTCAAGCGCTTCATTGATATCGAAATCTACATAACGGCCATCTTTGAATGCAACTACACGATTGCTCTTTCCTTCGCAGAGAAGGTCGACTGCATATGCACCCATTGTTGATGCTGCAACTCTGTCACGACATGTAGGACTTCCGCCACGCTGCATATGTCCAAGAATTGTTGCTCTTGTTTCTACACCTGTAGCAGCTTCAATTCTTCTTGCCATACTTGTTGAGTGACCAATTCCTTCGGCATTGATTATAATGTGATGTTTCTTACCAAGCTTACGGTTACGGATAATATTATTAATAAGCGCCTGTTCATTATAGTCGTATTTTTCAGGGAGAAGAATGTCCTCGGCACCATTGGCAATACCGCACCAGAGTGCAATATAACCTGCGCTTCTTCCCATTACTTCGATAATACTGCATCTTCCGTGTGATGTAGATGTATCTCTTATCTTATCGATAGCTTCCATTGCAGTATTGACTGCTGTATCAAAACCGATTGTGTAATCAGTACATGCAATATCAAGGTCGATAGTACCCGGAATACCGATTGTGTTGATTCCGAGATTGGCAAGTGCTCTTGCACCGGCAAAAGAACCGTCTCCACCAATTACAACGAGTCCTTCTATGCCATGTTTTTTACAAATTTCAGCACCTTTTTTCTGATATTCTTCTTCTTTAAATTCAGGACATCTTGCTGTACCAAGAATAGTACCGCCTCTTTGAATTGTATCTGAAACATCTCTTGAGTCCATATCCTTAATGTCTTCATTAAGAAGACCATTATATCCCTTAAGAATTCCTTTAACCTTTAACCCTTTTCCAAGTGCAGTTCTAACAACGGAACGAATTGCGGCATTCATTCCCGGAGCATCTCCACCGCTGGATAATACACCAATTGTCTTTATCTTATTTTCTTTATCCATTACCTGACAACCTCCTTACAGACATGCAAACATTCATATATTTATAATAAAGCTAATTTTATTGTTTTTCAATAGTTTTTTCTACAACTTTTACATTGGATTTACCATAACGCCCGCGCAGATTTTGCAAAAGCTTATCTGAAATACTTATACGCTTGTCGTTAAGCCTTTTTATAGCTTTAATATCAGTAACATAAATTACAACCTTATCAACGCCATCTTCATTCAACATTGAATAAATATTGCTTTCTTCTTCCACATATTTTTCTTTATTTGGAAACTGAATCCACAATTCTTTAGGGATATCCTCAAATCTGATAATATCCTGTGCAAGAATTTTTCCATCGCGGTCTTCTGATGCATCAACTCTTCCTTTTATAAATACTTTCTCATCTTCCTTTAAAATATGCTTATACTTTTCAAATGACTGTGGAAAAATGACAACTTCTGCTGTTCCGTACAAATCTTCAAGCATCAAAAATGCCATCATCTGATTTTTCTTTGTAAGCATTGTACGCACATCAGTTATCATTCCACCAATAGTAACTTCCTGTTTATCTTTTAGTGCAATTTCACCAGTTTCTTCATTTAAAAGGAAATCAGTAGTCTTAGCTGTTATATTTTTCTTCCAGCACTCTTCGTATTCTTTCAAAGGATGTCCGCTTACATATATTCCAAGAACCTCTTTTTCATAGACTAAAAGCTCCTGCTTTGAATATTCTTCGACATTTGGAAGTTTTATTTCATAATCTTTCTTTTCCTGCTCTCCCATCATGTCAAACAATGACATCTGTCCTGCAAGATTATTTTTCTTTTCCTGCTGGATAGAATCCATAATTGTAGAATAAATAATCATTTTCTGATGCCTGTTTCCATCAAAACAATCTGTCGCTCCGGCTTTTATGAAGCTTTCTATGGCTCTCTTATTTACTTCTTTTCCATTCGTACGCTGTATAAAATCTTTGAGCGAAACAAATGTTCCGTTTAATTTTCTTTCTTCTATTATTAAATCAATGACTGACTTGCCGACACTTTTTATTGCAGAAAGCCCATACATAATTCCTTTGTCCGTAACCGAAAAACCACTCTCTCCTTCATTGAGACTTGGCGGAAGCAGTTCTATTCCCATGGAACGGGCAGCCTGTATATAATCTACTTCTTTTGTCGGATTTTCCATTACAGATGTCATAAGCGCAGCCATAAATTCAACCGGATAATAATATTTTAAATATGCGGTCTGGTAAGATACAACTGCGTACGCCGCTGCATGTGATTTATTAAATGCATATTTTGCAAATTCTATCATGCTGTCATAAATTCTGTTGGCATCTTTTTCTGAAATTCCATTTTTAATACAGCCCGGAACATTTTCCTGTTCATTACCATATATAAAATTCTGTCTTTCTTTCTCCATTACGGCAGTTTTCTTTTTTGACATTGCCCTTCGCACAAGGTCACTTCGTCCTAGTGTGTACCCGGCAAGGTCACGGACAATCTGCATTACCTGTTCCTGATAAACAATGCAGCCATATGTCGGTGACAGTATAGGTTCAAGCTGCGGAACCATGTAAGTTATATTATCTCCATTTTCCTTACCTTTTATATACTGTGGAATGAAATCCATCGGTCCCGGACGATATAATGAAATTCCGGCAATTATATCTTCAAGATTCTGAGGCTGAAGCTCTCTCATAAAGCCTTTCATTCCGCCACTTTCAAGCTGGAATACACCATCTGTTTTTCCAGAGGAAATCATTTCCAGAACTTCTTTATCGTTATAATCAATGTTAGACATATCTAACTTGATTCCATTTCTTTTTTCCGCCATGCGAACCGCATTCTGAATAACAGTAAGCGTTCTCAGTCCCAGGAAATCCATTTTCAGAAGTCCCAGTTCTTCAAGTGTTGTCATTGTAAACTGTGTTGTGATTGAACCGTCTGATGCTCTTGATAAAGGAACATATTCATCAACTGATTTCTGACTGATTACAACACCGGCAGCATGCATTGATGAATGTCTCGGAAGTCCTTCAAGTTTTTTTGACATATCTATGAGATATTTTATCTGCTCGTCTGTCTCATATGCCTGTTTAAGTTCCCGGTTTATGCTTAGCGCTTTGTCAATTGTCATGCCTAAATCTCTC
Source organism: uncultured Lachnospiraceae bacterium (assembly GCA_905193085.1). Classification (GTDB taxonomy): domain Bacteria; phylum Bacillota; class Clostridia; order Lachnospirales; family Lachnospiraceae; genus CAJJNI01. The sequence goes on from CAJJNI010000143.1 coordinate 4,813, forward strand.
GGTATCATTTTGGCAATTGAATCAACAAATGCATAAGGCAGATCCATTACTCTTCCGACATCACGAATTACACCTTTTGCCTGAAGTGTTCCAAATGTTACTATCTGTACAACACGGTCTTTGCCATATTTTCTTACAACATAATCGATTACTTCCTGTCTTCTTTCAAAACAGAAATCTACATCTATATCGGGCATGGAAACACGCTCAGGATTAAGGAATCTTTCAAAAAGGAGATTATATTTTATAGGGTCAATATCGGTTATTCCAAGACAGTATGCAACAATACTTCCCGCAGCACTGCCCCTGCCCGGTCCAACCATGATATCATGGTCTTTTGCATATTTTATAAAATCCCATACTATAAGGAAATAATCTACAAATCCCATGCTGTGAATCGTATTTAACTCATACTCCAGCCTTTGTCTTAATTCATCTGTAACAGGAGAATATCTGCGCTCTATTCCTTCATTGCAGAGCTTATTTAAATATTCCCATGCACTAAAGCCTTTTGGAACATCATATTTTGGAAGTTTACGCTCTCCAAAAACTATTTCCACATCGCAGCGGTCCGCAATTTTCTGTGTATTTTCTATCGCCGCCGGAGCATAGGAAAACAGCTCTTTCATTTCTTCTTCTGATTTGACATAATACTGACCGCCCTCATATCTCATACGGTTCTCATCACTAAGCAGTTTTCCTGTCTGTATGCAAAGAAGTATGTCATGAGCCTGCTCATCTTCCCGGTATGTATAATGTATGTCGTTAGTTGCAACTAACTCAATTCCCGTCTCCTGACTCATTCTTAAAAGCTGAGAGTTTACTAACTGCTGCTCTCTTATTCCGTGGTCCTGAAGCTCAAGAAAATAATTGTTTTCACCAAATGTATCACGATACCATAATGCAGCTTCTTTTGCTTCTTCGTAGCGGCCTTTAACAAGCAGTCTCGGAATTTCTCCTGCAAGACATGCGCTAAGCGCAATAATTCCTGTATGATACTGCTCCAAAATTTCCTTATCTACACGCGGTTTATAATAGAAGCCATCAACAAAACCTTTAGAAACAATTTTTACAAGATTTGCATATCCCTCATTCGTCTCTGCCAGCAAAACCAGATGATGATATCTGTCTTCACCTTCTGATGCGTCACGGGAAAATCTTGAGCCTGTTGCAACATATACTTCACAGCCGATAATCGGCTTTATCCCGGCATTTTTAGCAGCGCGGTAAAAATCAATGACCCCGTACATTACACCGTGGTCCGTAATCGCCGCACTGTTCATTCCAAGTTCCTTAACCCTCGCCACATATTCAGTTATTTTGTTAGACCCATCTAACAAACTGTATTCCGTATGCGTATGCAAATGTGCAAAGCCCACTTTTTATCCCCTTTCTTACATCTTCTCTATTTCTTTTTCTTAGTTTTTCCTTCCCCTAAAACCTTCTGTATCTCATCAAGCGACTTCTTAAACTGCAGACTTCGTTTCTGAAGATTCCTGTTATCCATAGTAGCATTTGCAATTTTCTTTTTAAAATTCATGTTATCCATATCAATACCTTCGGGCATAATTCTTAATTTAATATATGATGCCCAAAGGTTCAAAGTTCAAAACTGTTCAGGCTTGCACTTAAAGCTTTTGATGCCCCAGGATTCAAAACTCAAAAACTGTTCGGGCTTGCACGATAAAGTTTTTGAATTTGGAATCCGCACAAACATGAGGAAGTAGCTATTTACGCAGTAAATTGCGTATTCCGAATGCTTGTA
>CAJJNI010000144.1 GCA_905193085.1 uncultured Lachnospiraceae bacterium
GATTTAAAAAAACAAATGTGATAATTTATTTATCAAAACAAAAGAATGGATGTATAAGTATGAAGACAGTAAAAGTTGTAGCAGCTATAATAAAGTCAATGAATAAATATGGAGAACCCATAATATTTGCTACAAAACGAGGATATGGTGAATTTAGAGGTGGTTGGGAATTCCCCGGTGGAAAAATAGAAGAGGGTGAAACGACAGAAGAAGCTCTTGAAAGAGAAATATTGGAAGAACTTGATACAAAAATAAAGGTTGGACAATTTATAGATACGGTAGAATATGATTATCCACAATTTCATCTTTCAATGGATTGTTTTTTGTGTGAGATAATATCAGGAAATCTTGTGCTTAAAGAACATGAGGATAGCAAGTGGCTTACATTCAACGAATTGAACAGTGTTGAATGGTTGCCGGCGGATGAAGATTTGGTGAATACTCTATATGATAATTATGTCAATAACCAACTATACTAACAAAAGAAAACGTGTGATTATGCTATTGATTTACCTCTATGCAGAAAATAGTAATGGGGGGTGTGTAAGTCATCACTAACTTACACACCCTCCATTATTTCCAATTTTAATTCTCATACCACCCTATAACACCCGGATTTAAATTCATGTTTATCTGTTTGATTTCCTGATATTCTTCCAGGCCATGTGTTCCTAATTCCCTGCCGATACCGCTCATTTTGTAGCCGCCCCACGGAGCTTCGCAGAATGCCGGATTGTAGCAGTTTATCCATGTGATGCCGGCGCGGAGTTCTTTGATTACACGCTGTGCCCGTGCACCGTCTTTTGTAAATACTGCGCCTGCAAGACCATAGACTGTGTCGTTTGCGATTGCGATGGCTTCTTCTTCGGTGTCGAATGTCTGGATTGTTACGACTGGTCCAAAGATTTCTTCCTGAACAATTTTCATGTCGGAAGTACAATTGTCAAAAATTGTCGGACGAACAAAGTATCCTTTTGCACATTCGCCTTCTGTGTAACGGTAGCCGCCACAACAAAGAGTTGCGCCTTCTGCTTTACCTTCTTCTATGTATTTAAGGACATCTGCCATATGTTTTTTAGAAACTAAAGGTCCCATGTCAGGATTATTAAGCGGATTGCCAAGTGTCATGTTATTGGCACGCTCTGCAAATCTTTTGACAAATGCGTCTTTGATTGAATTTTCGATTATGATTCTTGAACCGGCACAGCATACTTCGCCCTGATTAAAGAAAATGCCTATCATAGCCCATTCAACAGCAGCTTCAATATCTGTGTCTGCAAAAATGATATTAGGAGATTTGCCACCGAGTTCAAGACCGATTTTCTTTATATTTCCGGCTGCGGCACGCATTATATTCTGGCCGACAGCAGTGCTTCCTGTAAATGTAACCATATCAACATAAGGGCTTTCTGCAAGCCGGTTTCCAACCAGGCTTCCAGGACCGATTACGAGATTGCAGCAGCCTGCCGGAAGTCCGACTTCATCAAATATTTCAAATATTCGTATTGATGATAATACAGTTTCTGAACTTGGCTTAAATATAACACTGTTTCCTGCGGCAAGAGCAGGTGCAAGTTTCCATACACCCATAAGAAATGGAAAATTCCATGGTGTAATTAATGCACATACACCAACGGGCTCTCTGACCTCAATTGAATGCATTGGTCCAAAGTTAGTGTTGACACCGTAACAGCCACCCGCAGGTGTTCTGATAAGACCTGCATAATAGCGGAAGCAGTGTACTGCATCATCAACATCAGCCTGTGCTTCTCTTAATGGTTTGCCATTGTCCATAGATTCAAGTGTGGCAATTTCATCAAGATTTTCTTCAATTTTATCAGCAATCTTTAATAAAATATCGCTTCGTGACTGTGTATCCAGGTCGCGCCATTCTCTTGTTTCATAAAATGATTTTCTGGCGGCACTGATTGCAAGGTCTGTATCTTCAATATTATTTTCTACAACATCAGAAATAACCTCTTCTGTAGCCGGATTGACTGACTGTAAAATTTTTCTGGAAGAACCATCAATCCATTTTCCATTTATATAAGTTTTCTTATGTTCCATATATTTACCGCCTTTCAAAAATAAAATCATATTTTATGAGTTAGAATAATTTTAAGTAACTGTATTTTAATTGTCATCAGTCTGAAATAAAGTTGTCATAGTTAGCTGCTTTAATTTTACAGCGCTTTTAAATAGAGTTGTCGTATTCCTTCTTTATCGAATGTGACCGGGTGGTATGAAATACCTGCGGCTGAAACTTTCATGCAGTTTTCAGTCATCCAGTCAACATTACTTTCTTCAATACCAAGCTGGGAGAGGGTAGTAGTGAGTTTCAGTTTTTCGATAAATTCACGAAGTTTATCAGAAAAATCAGAAGCACCGTTTCCGCCTAAACATTTGGAAATCACATCAAATTTATCAGGACAGCCCTCAATTGTTGCGTCCATAACAACGGGAGTGATAGCTGCAAGTCCTTTTCCGTGAACGATATTTTTAAGACCGCTTGCAGGGTGTTCCATTCCATGTGGAAGTGTGACGCCTGCTGTATTTATAACCATTCCGCCAAGTGTGCTTGCAAAACTTACATAGTCCCAGGCTTCTTTTGAGTTATCGCCCTCAAATAATGGTACAAGATATTTACCGAGCTGCTGCATGCCATATACACTCATCATATCTGTAAGAGGCTGTCCGATTTTGCTTATGTATGCCTCCATACAATGACAAAAAGCATCAAAACCGACACTTGCTAAAATACATGATGGCATTGTCATCATACATTCAGAATCAATAATTGAACATTTAGCAACAATTGCATTGCAGCGTAGAGATTTTTTGTCACCATTTTCAGGGTTGGTTAATACTGCAAATCCGTTACCCTCACTACCTGTACCACAGGTAGTAGGGATAAGAATAATTGGAAGAGCGTTGTCGCTTTTTATTTTATTAAAAATGTAATCATTTATATCACCGTCATTTACAGCGAGGAATGCAGCTGCTTTAGCGCAGTCCATAATGCTGCCGCCGCCAACACCGATAACCAAATCGCAGCCATTTTCTTTTGCAAAAGTTGCTGCTTCTATAGCTATAGTAGTGAGCGGGTTCTGTGAAACCTTATCAAAAACAAAACTTTTAATACCGCTTTTCTCTAAATAATTTATCACTCTGTCAAGAAGACCTGATTTTTTCGTACTGCTTTTACCGGTAACAATTAAAGCACATTTACCGTAATCACTGGCAATTGTTCCGACTTTACTGACACTGCCGCGGCCAAATACAAGATTTACAGGAAGAAAATAATTAAATTCCATATCAAACTCACACCTTTCCTCAAATTACACATTATGTGTTTCAAGTGCAAACATAATGAGATTATTTTTGTGCATTTTTCTATATTTTCTCATTTATAGCTTTTATTTCAAAGAAGCCTTTGTTTCAATGATTGCCTCTTCAAATATGTTAAGACCTGCTTCAAGCTGCTCATCTGTAATACACAGTGGAGCTAAGAATCTTATGACATTTCCGTAAGTTCCGGCATTTTCAATCATTAAACCTTTCTGAAGTGCATTCTGGATTAAAGCTTTTACAAACTCTGGGTATGGCTCTTTGCCTGATTTAGTTTTAACAAATTCAACACCAATCATTGCGCCAAGTCCACGGACATCACCGACTTCTTCATATTTTTCTTTGAGGGCTTCGTATCTGTCCATGACTTTTTTGCCGATTGTCTGTGCCTTGCCTGCATAGTCATCTCTCTTCATAATTTCCATAACTTTAAGTGCAGAAGCACATGCAAGTGGATTACCGCAATATGTACCACCGATAGTTCCGGCAGGAACTTTATCCATAATTTCAGCTCGTGCTGTAATTGCACTGATTGGAACACCGCCACCCATAGATTTTGCAGTTGCAATGATATCAGGTGCAGCACCGGCTTCAGCCCAGTATTCAGAAGCAAAATATTTACCGCTTCGGCAGTTACCACACTGAACTTCATCAGCAATTAAGAGAATACCGTTTTCATCGCAGATTTTACGAACAGCCTTAACCCATTCGATTGGAGCAGGAACAAATCCGCCTTCGCCCTGGATTGGTTCAACAAGGATTGCTGCAATATCAGAAGCCGGTGCGGCTTCATCAAATAAATTCTCAAGCTTTTCAATATAGTAAGCAATTGCTTCATCTTCACTGTAGCCTTTTGGTGCACGATAAAGATAAGGAAATTCAGCTCTGTAAATATCTGATGGGAAAGGTCCCATTCCAAGTGCATAAGATTTCTTGGCAGTTAATGCCATTGTAAGATTTGTTCTTCCGTGGAAGGCACCTGAGAAGCAGATAACCCCTTTTCTTCCTGTGTAAGCCTTAGCTACCTTAATTGCATTTTCATCTGCTTCAGCACCGCTGTTAGCAAAAAATGTCTTTTTCTTAGTACCCTTGCAAGGCATAAGCTCATCAAATTTAGCCGCCAAATCAATATAGCCTTCATGTGCAACGACATTGAAAATACAGTGAAAATATTTTTCGGCCTGTTCTTTAACTGCTGCAACAACTTCTTCATTAGAATAACCGATATTTAAAACACCGACACCGCCGATAAAATCAATAAATTTATTTCCGTCGACATCTTCAAGCATTGCGCCTTCGCCGCGCTTAATGCAGATAGGGTATGTATATCCGCATAATGCTTTTGGAAGTGAAGCATCTCTTTTTACTAAAAGTGAAGTGGCTTTTGGTCCTGGTACTTTATCTGTAACAATTTCCGGTAATGAATCTCTTAACATAATAAATTCCTCCTTAAAATTAATCATATATTATAACAACTGATATCTTATGTATTGCTTCATCATTATTAGAATAACTTATTCCATATAGATTATTGCATCATTACATATAACAACTGATGCCCTATGTATTATTTTATCAATAATCAGAACAAATAATGTTTTATAAATTATTGCATCATTACATATAACAACTGATGCCGTATGATTATTGCTTCATTACATATAACAACTAATGTCTTATGTATTGCTTCATCATTATTAAAACATCGATGTATAAAGGTTAATAAAATCTTCCAGACTGACATCCTTGGGATTGTCCGGAGTAGCAGCATCTTCAAGTGCTGATTTTGCAAGGTCATTTATGTCTTCTTTCTTTGCATTTATTTCAGATAATGTAAGTGGAAGAGAAGCAGCCTTGTTAAATGCTGTTATTTTGCTGCTGACAAATTCAGCGGCATCTTTATAATCTGATGTTTTGTCAAAATTTTTGTCCATTGTAAGTGCAAGCTCTATCATTTTATCAGGGCATGCGTCAGCGTTGAATTTTACTATATATGGTAAAATAAGTGCGTTTGCAATGCCGTGTGGCACATCATAGAAAGCACTTAACGGGTGTGCCATTGAATGTACAATTCCAAGCCCTACATTTGTAAAACTCATTCCTGCCATAAACTGGGCTATTGCAAGTTCTTTTCGTACATCATAATTGTCAGGTGATTCTAACACTTTCAAAAAGTTTTCGGAAATAAGTGATACTGCCTTTAATGAAAGTGTTTCTGAAAATGAAAATGCTCCTTTTGCAATGTAAGATTCAAGAGCATGTGTTAATGCGTCCATAGCAGTAGCGGCTGTAAGCTTCAGTGGAAGTGTTGCCATAATTTCTGTATCAAGAAATGCTGCTACAGGTACTACAAGAGAATCCATACATGCCATTTTTCTCTTTTCTTCTGTATTTGTAATGACATAGTCCATTGTAGTTTCAGAGCCGGTTCCGGCAGTTGTTGGAACTGCAAGAAGCGGAAGTGGCACATTAGTGCTTTTGTCCATTCCTTCTAAAGATACTACATCTTCGTTTTCAGGATTTGCTGCGATAACTGCAACTGCTTTAGATGTGTCAATTACAGAGCCGCCGCCAACAGCAATTATGAAATCAGCACCGCTTTTTTTAAGAAGCAAAAGTCCTGCATGAACATTTTCTATTGTCGGGTTTGGTTTTACATCTAAATCAATTTCGTATGGTATGTCAGCATCATCTAACACTTTTTTGATTTTTGAAACAACGCCGCAGGCATCAAGTGCAGCATCAGATATAAGTAAAGCCTTGTTAAAATGTCTTTTTTTAACTTCTGTTACAATTTCATTTCTTGCAAATTCTCCAAAGTATGAAGTACCTGCGTATACCATTCTGTTTACACTCAATTTAAATACCCTCTTTCAATTTTTTATCATATTTTTATCATCACTGAAAAGTGATTTAAATTCGGCTGTCACAAAACATTCACTCATGTCAGTGGCAGCAGACACCGTATTACCAATGTTGTCATAGATGGCACTGTTTCCAAAATATGTACAGTTAGAATCTGTGCCAATTCTGTTAGAAGCGGCTAACGGGATATGATTATCAAAGCTTCTTGTGGCAGTTGATAATTCCCATTGCCTTGTATATGGAAGCTCCCACGCTGCACTTACTATAATAAAATCAACATTTTTATCTGAATAATGTTTTGCTTCTTCGGGATAGGCTGAGTCCCAGCATATCAAAAGTCCTGCTTTTCCAAG
>CAJJNI010000145.1 GCA_905193085.1 uncultured Lachnospiraceae bacterium
GATCGATCTGAAAAAAGAAGAACCGGGATTTTTAGAATTTGTAAAAAAATATGGCAAAGATAATTCAGGGAAAATAGCATATAAGAAAGACAATGGCAAATATCAGTTAGATTTATGGAAAGCAAATAAAATTGCGTTACTTGAAGCCGGCGTATTAGATGAAAACATAACAGTAACAGATATATGTACATGCTGTAACAGTGAGTTGTTATTTTCACACAGAGCCTCAAATGGAAAGCGTGGTAATTTAGCAGCATTTCTGGAGCTTAAGTAATCCAACTGACATTCGTAAGTTGTAGAAATACTATATGTTTTAGTGAAGTTTTTCAAGACCGTTTACCTGCCTGTGAGTAATCTCAAGTTGGGTTAGACCTTTATAATTTGGCGTTATACTGTTATGTGTAATATAGAACATGCCGATATAGATAGTAAGTAGAATTTTGAGCATAAATGTAGATAATAAGTGGATAAAAGTAGAATTCTGAGTATAGATTTAGTTAATAAGTGGAAATAAGTAGAATTCTGAGTATAGCAATGTAGATAACAGTATATTGGTATGGAGGAAAAGTTATGAATATAAGTGGTGTAAAAGAAGCGTCAAACAATACGAACAGTTATAAAAGTAATGTATTTGATAAGAGAAAGAAAGCGCTTAATGATTTTCTTATGGGAGTTGACACATACGAAAACAGCGACGGGACAATGAAAAGCTCAGCAGCAAGTGAATATACTAAGTCTTTGGAAGATTATCGTGAGTATGTGAAATACAGAATTAAGAATGGTCCGCAGAAGTTTCAGATAGGTGCAGAAGAGATGTCTCTTAAAGAGTGGGAGGCTTTGTTAAAAAAAGTTGATACAGCTATTGAAGACTTTAAAGAAAGCACTAAGGAAGAAATTGAGAGATTAAAAGAAGAGCGTGAACAAATGGAGCAGGAAAATGATGAAGAACTTGAAGCTCTCCGTGTTAAATCATTGCTCATGGACAGAATTAATGGAATAGATGGTGCTCCATATTCATATCTTGCAGATGAGAGTGGGATCATTGAATATAAAGGTGTTGTTTTTGTATGCGATAATGAGAAGAAACAGTTATGTCTTGGTGATATGAGTAATCCGGATAATGTTTTGAACATACCGTTATCAAAAGGCGGCACATTAAGAGTAAACAGAGATAATTTAGGAGAACTTGCCAGTGCAATTTCAATGTTTTCTGCCGAAGATATAAATCTTATCATGAGGGCTGTTGCACAGGATAATAAAGCGCAGGAAATGCTTAATGAAATAGAAGATGAAAAGGCAAAATCTATTTTTGTGGCATAATTTATAATCAGGAAGTTCTACATGTAATTATTAAAACATACATTTGTCATATAAATAAAAAGGAACAGATGTATGAACATAAAGCTAAATAATAAATTAAAAAAAGCAGGATATATTGTTTTTACAATAATATATTTTGCTTTTTTTACAGCAGTTGTTTTTGTGCTGAACAATTCAGAAATGTATAAGAAAAGCAGCGAAGTTGTGTATAACCTTGAATCTTCTGATGAAATGTATGCAGAAAGGAAAAGGGCGCATCTTGTCGGAATACAGGAAATTGACGGTAAAAAATATTATTTTGACGAGAAGGGAAGTATTAAGACAGGCTGGATTAATGTGTCTGAAAATGAACGATATTATGCAGATGGCAATGGTGAAATTGTTACCGGTAAGCAGACGATTGCTGATATAAAATATGAATTTGACAATGATGGAAGATTATTGAATGAAGAAGAAAACAATGTTAAGATGGTTGCACTTACATTTGATGACGGACCGTCCGAGTATACTGATGAAATTTTAGATGTGCTTGAAAAATATAATGTTAAAGCTACATTTTTTCTGCTTGGTTCAAGAGTGTCTGATTATTCAAAGGAATTAAAAAGGGCATATGATGATGGATGTCAGATTGGAAGCCACACATATAATCATAAATATTTAACCTCATTAAGTCTTAGCCAGCTAAAAAAAGAAATAGACATGACAAATGACAAAATTGAAAGTATAATAGGGGAGAAAGCAGATTGTTTAAGACCGCCGGGAGGTTTTTATGACCACAGAGTTTTAGCGGTAATCGACTGTCCTATAGCGATGTGGAGTGTTGATACGCTGGACTGGAAAAGTCAGAATACACAGTCTGTTATAAAAATTGCTACAACAGACATAAAAAATGGTGATATAATACTTATGCATGACATATATTCATCAACTGCAAAGGCTGTAGAAAAAATAGTTCCTGAACTTATACAACAGGGCTTTAAGCTTGTAACGGTTTCAGAGCTTCTCAATGCAAATGGCGGCGTATTCGACAAAAAGATATATTATTCAGCATATAAAGTGCAGGAATAAATCATAAAATATATTATATAATAAATAACTGTTATGGAAGGAGATTTTACATATGGATAAAAATACACAACTGATGTATCGTATGATAGAATACGATAAAAAAGATGCAAAAAGAATACAGCACTTTATTAAAGTTCATGATTTGAGTGTCCTTATTGGAAAGATGGAAAATATTCCGGAAGAGCCCCTTTTTATTCTTGAGGCAGCCGCAATTCTTCACGATATAGGAATACATATCAGCGAAGAAAAATATGGCTCATGCAGTGGGAAATATCAGGAAATAGAAGGTCCTGCTGAGGCAGAAAAGCTTCTTAAAGAAGTTGGAGGTTATACAGCTTCTCAGATTGAAAGAATAAAATATTTAATCGGACATCATCATACATATAATAACATAGATGGTGCTGATTATCAGATTCTTGTTGAGGCAGATTTTCTTGTAAATTTATATGAGGATAATTCACCGATAAGTGCAGTAAATAACGCTAAGGAAAAAATATTTAAGACAAAAAGCGGAATAAAAATATTAGAACATATGTTCTAATATAACTATGTTGGTATATTGTTATCTTATGCGGGCAGCAGGCAAAAGACTGTGCCCACATAAGATTTTGATAACTACCGTGATAACTTAAAAAACTTACGAAGAGTGTTTATCATAGTCTTAATAGTTTAATTGTAAACTTCTTTAAAAATAAGAAAATCTGAAATATCCATATTTCTCAAAAGAATTAATTCAGGTGTTTTGTAATAGCCATCTACATCATCATAATCAGTAACAAGATCATAATTATTATCGTAATTATTATTGTCATTGTCAGTAACAGTATTGTAATTATTATTATCGTTGTCAGCAGGATTATAATAATTATTACCGGCACAGTCAGTATATTCTGATTTTTTTAGCAGCCTGTCAAAAGGAAGCAACTCGTCATATCTTTTTTCAATGCGGTATGTATCGCCATATAACGCAGTCTGCTTATATGAATTGTCTGATTTATCATATTTAAATGCAATGACTCCAATAATATTATCTGTAAAATCGCCAATATTTGATGTAGACTCATCTGCTAATAAAGAGTATGTATGGTTATATTCAGATGCAGTTTCAGGTGGTGCCAGATAATTATAATCTGAATACGAATATACTATCTCATTGTCTCCATCATGGTCTATGTCTTCAGATACGATTTTGTAATCTATATATGAAGATATATCTGACGGAAGCGGAAGTTCATTTTTATCAGGAAGATGTCCGGTTTCTGACTTAAGCTTATCAGCATATCCATGATTTTTTAAATAGTGATTAAAATAATAGCCAAAATCTGTTACAGGTGAATGTGTTGAGGCATATGTTGTAGCCCATCTGAATGCTAAATCACTTATTGGTTCATCAGATTTTAACTTGTTTTTATCAAATGTTGTTGAACGGAAACTGCTGTTAATTGACCAGTTGTATATTTCAGATATGGAGCTTACATCATCAAAGCCGGCATTATTATTTAAAATATTTGTATATATGCAATAAGATGTTGAATTTGAAAAAGTATCGTAAATAATATTACGGGTGTTATTTACTATTAATACACATGCCGGAAAATAGCGTTTTTCAAGATTGGTATTAACCTGATAAAGTTTCTTAATCTTTGCAAAGGCTTTTCGTGCTGTATTATTTTCAATATCAACATACATGTTATTCTGTGTTGTATTGGAATCAGCAGTGTTATTAAAAGTAAAATAATCCGGTGTCATAAGCATATTTATAATACCTGTCTGGGTGACAAAATCTGAATTAAAAAGCTCTTCAAGTTCAGTGTCCGGACATTCGCACAGCCTGTTAAGTGTTTCAATATATTTATCAAAAAGTGTATCCATATATTCTTCTGATGTAGAATCAGGATTGAAAAGCATATAAGATAATGCTTCAAATACATCAGATAAATTATTATTATTTGTATCAGACAATATTTTGCTGTATTTAAGCTGCTTTTTATAAGTAGTAATACATTTTGTTGTAAATTCTGATGAAATATCCGGTTGTGTGTTATAATAGCTGCTGTTTAATTCCTGCTTATCAGATAAATTAAAAAGGTCGTAACCGTAGTCATATGCAGGCTTATAGGAGGGCATATTATTTGCTGACTCATCATGAAGTGTTGTTGCTGTTGTTTTAGTCTGAAGTGTTATAAAGAAAAAACTTCCAAAACATAATGTGATAACTAAAAGTATGCCTGATAGAACATAGATAAATCTTTTCATTATTATCCCCCCTTTAATTAGTGGCAGATGTATCCTGAGTAGAATAATCGCTGTCTGTTGAATTTACTGCCTGACTGCGGCATACAACAAAATATTTATATGTCTGTAAACCGTCTTCATTTACATAGTAGCAGGTGATTTCAAAGCCTCTGTAATAAGGCTGTAAATTTGTTTCTTTTTCTGATGAAAAAAGATTTTCATTTTCACTTATTGCTGAGTGGTCTGCAAAATTAAATGTGGCGTATCCTAGGTCAGTATAGATAGCCGGTGTTCTGAAAATAATTTCATATTTTGTATCAGGCCATCTGGAAGTTCCGTCTTCATTTAATACCACATCTTTTACATCAATAGAATCGGGAACCTGATTAGTTGGAAACATAAGCTGTACCATATCACCGTTATATATCTCTCCGGATTCAACTTCAAAACATGGATTTTCGGTTCTTTTGCTGCACTGTTCTGCAAAAAATTTATTTCTGGCAGCTACCGATTTCTCTGGATTATTATAATCCTCTTCTGTTACACCGTAAGAAGTAACAGGAGTATCTTTTATATAAATGTTAATCTCAGGAGCTTTACTTAATGCTTTTCCTGAACCTTTCATTTTAACCCAGTCAAGTACAATAGTTCTATATGTATTTTCGGTGTGACATGGAATCATGTAAGCACCGTCTTTTCTTTTATATGGATTGACATAAGCATTTTTGTCACCCTTTGTGTATACAGAAGAAACAGTATCGTATGTTTCCAGCATTTTTTCCAGTTCTTTTTGTGATGTGTAATCAGGAACAACAGTTGCAAGAGGACCGCTTTGCGCAGCTAATTTTGAAAAATTATTAAATACATCAGAACTGCCACTTGCTGAATTTGTATTTAAATTAGCTGTTTGTCTTGTATTTGCCATGGTCTCATTAAGAGAAGTTTTATTTAGTGAAAACAAAACTGATAAAAACAATGTCATACAGATAAGCGTAATAAATGGAATAAAACCAATATCCTTCTTTGATATATCAAGGTTTGATTTAAAGCGTTCCATCATTTCAGATGTACCGCTGCTCATACATGTTGAGAAAAATATCTGCTTTGGTTTTGGACTGCTAAGCTCAAGTATTCGATATAAGAGTTCGTTATAATCTATTCGCTGTTCTTTTTCAAAGGCCGATACAACGCTGTAATCACAATAAAGTTCCATGTCTTTCTGCGCTTCTCTTACAGCATAATAAACAAGCGGGTTAAACCAGTGGATTGCATTTGCAAGAAAATATAAATATTTAATAAGTAAATCATTATGTTTAATATGAAAAAGTTCATGTGTGATTGCAAGCTTTAACTCATAATTTGTAAAATCCGAAAATGGAAGTATTATAATCGGGTGAATAAATCCGATAACCATTGGGCTTGTTATTTCTGTAGAAAGATAAATAGAAATTTTCCTGCTTAAATTAACATTTAAAACTGCCTGTCTGAAAATATCCTGTATCCGTTCATCTGCGTCATAGAAGTTTTCCTTAAGCTTTCTATTGTAAATAAACAAGGCAGCAAGATGATAAATTATAAAAATAAAAAATACACTTGTATATATGGTAAATATAATTACCTGATTTTTTTCAATAAAATTAAGAAATTTCGTAAAATCATAAATAATACGGTACTGTGCTGAGTTTATTATACTTTGTAATCTGCGGCTGTCTTTTGTATAGCTGTCTTTTTGTAAATCATATGTGATATAGTCGCTGTTATCAGATTTTTTTATTGTTCTCTGGTTATACAGGTATAAAGTATTGTTTTTAATATGAAGCTTTGTTGTCTGTGGATTGTTATGCAAATTATTAGTAAGAATGTAATTAATATCGTTGCCATTTGAGTTCACAGTTTCATTTGTTTCAGTTGAAAATGTAAAAATAGAGTTATT
>CAJJNI010000146.1 GCA_905193085.1 uncultured Lachnospiraceae bacterium
ATAAAATATTGGAAATACTTTTTCAAAAAAAACAACTATAATCAAATTAAATAATACAAACGGAGGTAATATAATGGATTTACAGGAGTTATCATTAGCAGTACAAAAAGGTAAAAGAAAAATTGTTAAACAGTTAGTACAGCAGGGTATTGACGAAGGCATGGATGCAAAAGACATCTTAGACAACGGTCTTATTTCTGCAATGGGAATTATCGGTGAAGAATTTAAAGAAAATAAAATTTTCGTTCCTGAAATGCTTGTAGCAGCAAGAGCCATGACAGCAGGTCTTCAGTTATTAGAGCCTCTTATGACTGAGACAGGTGTTGAACCAATCGGTACAGTTGTTATCGGTACAGTAAAAGGCGATTTACATGATATCGGAAAAAATCTTGTTGCAATGATGATGCGTGGTATGGGAGCAACAGTTTATGATTTGGGTGTTGATGTTCCGGCTTCAGCATTCATTGAAAAAGCTGAAGAAGTTGGTGCTGACATCGTTTGTCTCTCAGCTCTTCTTACAACTACAATGCCTGCAATTGGTGAAGTAATTGAAGAATTTACAAAAGCCGGAATTCGTGATAAATATTACATAATGATTGGTGGTGCTCCTGTAAGCCAGGCATTTGCTGATGAAGTTAAAGCTGATGCTTATACATCTAACGCAAGTGACGCTGCTACAGCAGCCAAAGAATATTTACTTAAGAAAAAAGCTTAAAAAATCCACCTCATATACTATTTATGTAGAACAAATTGAATATATGAACAAAACATTTTGGCAGGCAACCTGCATTACAGTCTGCTCATATAGAATTTAAGAGCTGCACGCAATGTGCAGCTCTTTATATTTATAATTTATATCTGTATTCTTTTGGGGTCATATTACAATATTTTTTGAATACACTTGAAAAATAACTCTGATTTTCATAGCCAAGTGACATGGCAATCTCAACTAACGGTGCATTGGTGTTTTTTAGCATATTTTTGGCCTGATTCATTCTCTTCTCAGTAACATAGTTAGAAAAATTAACACCCATTTCTTTTTTGAAAAGTGATGATAAATATGCCGGATTTAACCCTGAATACTCTGCCACTTCTTCAAGACATATAGGACTTGTATAATGTTCTTCTATATATTCCAGTGCTTTTTGCAGTGACGGTATATCAGACTTCTTATATTTTGAAAATACTGCATTTGAAAACATCTCCAGAATATCGAGCAATATGTAAGACAAATCTGTCAAATCTTTTACCCCGGATATGTTCCTCAAAGAAGAATCTGTCATATTGTAAACTAATTCTTCACTGCCGCCATTTTCAATTACAGTTCTTGACAACAGTGCAATAAGTTCTATAGACCTTGCTTTAATTATTTCTATATTATTAGCAGAGGTAAAATATATCCTGCCAAGCATTTCATTCAAAATAGCCTTTGCATGCTCCTTATCACCCGATACAACATACTCTATAAGTTTCTTTTCCATATCATACTGGGAATTCATATTCCTGGTGTCACGGACAAGCTCTGTATATTCTATAACTTTATCTTTATCAGATTCTTTTTTTGATAAATTTTTCATCTGATAATTTAAAATTTCAGCCCTTACAAGGTTTGATATCATTGAAGATAACAGCTTACATAAATATCTTGCCCTGTATGGTTCAACAAGCTGCGCAGACGAAAAATTCTGATATAACCTGCTTCTTAAATTGACAGAAATATTATATTTGCGAATAATCGCATCTATAATATCCATATTCGGATAATCAAGTGCCACCGGACCTGCAAGTATATTTGCAACCGTATTATTTTCATAGTTTACAGCAACTGCAAAATGAACATATCCGGCAGGGCATGATGAAATGTACCCCTCGCCAAGCTTCTCTGATTCTTTAAATGCATACATGTGTGACTGCTCACATGGGCAAAACTTTCCACATGCTTCTTTAAAAAGTTCACAATAACTGCACTCCCCACCATAAGACTCTATAACTTCTCCCGTTTTATCAAGCAGTTGTACCGGGATTGTTGTTGCATTGTAGAAAGTCGAAATCTGATCAGAAAGCTTATATATAAGCTCCATGTTATCCGCAAAAACATCTTTTACCCGTTCGTCCATAATGTCACCCGCCTTATTATCCAAAAGTATTACCCCAACCTGTGATTTTTCCAGAACTTAAATTATGTTATATCTGTAACCGAATTATATAAAAAACACCGTAGATTTCTCTACAGTGTTCTAAAGTGCAGTTGACGGGACTTGAACCCGAACCCACTTGCGTGGACTAGAACCTGAATCTAGCGCGTATGCCAATTCCGCCACAACTGCTTACCACATTTTTGTTTTTAAGCAAAAAGAAAAATGCGGGAAAAGGGACTTGAACCCTCACGTCGTTGCCAACACTAGATCCTTAGTCTAGCCTGTCTGCCAATTCCAGCATTCCCGCATTTTGTTCGCATCACTCATGCGACTTAGTAATAATAACATAGTGTTATACATATGTCAACACTTTTTTTAATTTTTTCAAAAAATATTTTTCACCCTGTTTTTATCCCCATAAACACTAAACATATTGCATTATTTAGTGTTGTTGTGTTAAAGTATATTTATAAAAAAATTTTGAAAGGAGCTAATTTATGCATTCAAAACATGAACGAATTGCAGCAACAGTTGGAATTATTTTGTTACTGTTATTATATATCATAAATTTCTTTTTAGGTATCTTCTGTAATGCTAATACATTCTCTTTGTTTTTAGCATCACTGCTGGCAACATTCTTTATTCCTGTTATTATTTACTGCTATATGGCAATAATGCGCCATGTGAAAAAATCTGACAATGACAATATACCAGATAATGATGGTAGAGACAATTAAATTATTGCATTGGCTCATTACACACGTAATTTAAAAATACCACCGGCACTTTTAGTTTACAATACTTAAGTACCGGCAGTATTTTATGTATTTTTACAATGAATATGCTACTTCATTCTTGTATCCGCTCTGAATATTGACTATATTCGAAACAGCCTGTGGAATATGTACATAACGTCTGTAACTGTATAACACATTATCACAGTTTATAATGTCTACCATTGGTGTCTCATAATCAAAAAACTGTCCGTTATACTCATCTATATCAGTTCCTCTGATTGAATGCTTGAAAACAACGCCATCAAGGTCTCTGACTTTAGTACATATATCTTTTCTTATCTCGCTTATTGAAGTAATCTGTAGTTTATTTATCTCACTTTCCAGATAAAAATCTTTAAAAAGGCTGTTTTTACTGTGTCTCATCCACTGTATCTGTCCTTTTAATATTTTCTCTGCTTCTTTTTTTGAAATTTTTGTAAATGATTTAAATATCATACTATTTTCAAAAGTTTTCTTTTCAAGATATATTTCATTGCTCTTATAGTCTTTCATGGCTATACTGAACATAACTCTTCCATTACTGTCAATACAGTCATTCATTGTTCCAAAATATGCTTTTCTGACAATCACATCACGGCTTATCCCTTCACATTCCGCTGCTGAAAGCTTATTCATTGCTTTCTCATACTTATCATAAGTTACAAGCTCATTTTCTTCAAAATATGCTGTACACTTCATACACAATACCTTCCTTCCAATACTAAAACCCTGTCTGCTATCCCTTGTACATCTTTAACAACAGTATACTGTTAAACTGTGAATATCTTGTGTATTATGTTTGAAATTCTTCTTAATAAACCTGTCAGATTTTTATACTTCATTTAAAATTGCCCGAATCTCATCGGCATATTGCGGATACTTGATAACAAGCACTGACAACTCGCTGTCAAGCTTAGCCATAAACTTCTTGCATTTTTCCATTCTGCCCATAAGTTTATTTCTTTTGCCTGCCATTTTATCTTTCATAATATCCATTTTTTCATTTTCAATCAAATAATCAGCCTGCTCTATCCATATATTCGAATTGCGCAAACCATATTCTTCAAATATTGTCTTTAATCTGTTCTCATAATATGAAACTTCTTTTCCGGCTATTTTATAATCTTCCCTCGACTGAACTGCCCTTTGATAAGTTTCCCATAAAAACAATAACTCACTGCTGCTGTGAATATTATATTTCTTGTATACATATTCAACAGCATTCAGAATATTTACATAATTTACTTTAATTGAATTCTGCTTTTTAATAAGCTTATTTAATTTATAATGGTTTGTAGTCTCATCTGTTTCAGCTTTAAAATGTTGAACAAATATTCCTAATGTTTCTAAAATGGCACAGACACCAAATAACAGAATAACTATCTGCATATCAAGTTTAAGAGCTACCTGCGCTGTAATTAAAATTGCCATTGTTACAAACGTACAAACAATTACAGCTATTGAAATATTTTTTGTACGTTTTCTCTTATATTCTGTCTCTTCTGTCTCCTCTCTGCATTCTCCTTTCTTTTCATCTATTTCATTAATCTGCTTCTTTAATTTATCGAGTGTCTTTTCATTCTCGGTAAGTCTCTTTATAGTGTCAGGCAGTTCATCTTTGTTTGCATTGATACGCAAAAACATATCTTCATCCATTTCACTGCCCTTTTTGCTTTTTTCTTTTTCCTGACGGTATTTAACAAGCATTCCTGCTGTATTTCTGATGTTTTTTGAAACATCTTCCGGAAGCTCTCCAAGCATAATAATATCATTCAGACACCGGGTAAGATTATCATACTTCTCCTGCATGTCCATCAAATCATTTCCGGCCTTTTCCAGCCGCATCTTATTCTTTCTGATATAAATTTCACGCTTGGCTGAATCACGCATCATCTCAGAACGACGCTCTTTAACTTCCGGTTTTCTTCCTTCACTCTTTTTATTTTCACTCTTTTTACTTACTGCTTTTTTCTTTTCTGGTACTTTATCATTTGCAGCCTTTAATTTTGATGCATCCGTCTTATTTACATTTTCTGAAATACCCGCTGAATCATCTGCCGCCAAATCAATATGAGGCACTTCATCTACTGCTTTTTTCTTTTTCTTCCGTCCGAATATGAACCTTTTATTTTTGACTATTTCAGGTTCTTTTTCTCCTCCCGGAGTAAATCCCATCTCTTCAAGCAATTCCGGTCGCACCATATCAGAGCGATTAGTGTCAACTAACGCATCAACCATGCCAAGCCTTATTGCTTCCCTTTGTGCAGCAAGCTTTTCTTTCGCAGAAGCACTTCCTTCAATAGAATCAATAGCTGCTTTTAAAAGCTTTTCTTTTTCAGCATCAAGTACCGGCTCATACTCTTCTTCATCTTCCATATACTGTCCAGACTGCTGTTGTGTATCATCTGAGAAATTATTACTCTGTACATTGTGCGGTACTCCTTGTGTTTTATCTTTATGCTGTACATTGTACGGTACTTCTTCTGTTTTATCATTTAGCTGCACATTGTAAGGTATCTCATCTGAAACATCTTCTTTTGTAATTTTATTATACTCCAGAATTTGCTCAAGTGCAGCATCAATATGTTCAAATGATATTTCTTCTTTTCTGTCAGCCTGCTCTGCTATAGTATCTTCTCGACTGTCATTTTTCTCTGTTATACTGTTTTGTCCTGTAATGACATCATCTTTCAGATTATTTATTTCTGCTGACTGCGCCCGTTTTCTAAGTTCCTCCGCCTGGTCTGTAACCACTTCTTTTATGTGTACAGAGCTGCCTTCATTTTCATCAAAAAATGAATCTATATCGTAATAATCATCTTCAAAATCTTCATTTTCACTATATTTATAAAAGTCTTCGCCACCACGAATCCCTAAATCTTCTTTATCAATATACTGTTCTCCAACCGCAAATACTTTGCCATAATTATAGTCATCTTTTTCCGCAGCTGAGAGCACCCTTCTTTGTCTCTTATTTTCACCATAATCATTCTGTGGTGAAATTTTCTGTATATCATAATAATAAGGTTCTCTTTTTGGTACATACAGACCTGATTCATCTGACAGCTTTTCTCCGGTTCTTTCCCGTGAACGATCCATAACCCGGACAGTATCTTCTTTATTTATTTTTGACAACTCTTCCAGACCAAAATCTGACGGTTTTATCCTGTCAGCTTTTCTCCTGCGTCTTAAGCTCATTATGCAGTTCCTCCCATAACTTTTCCATATGCAGTATCTATACTACATATAGCTTCTGCATTCTTCTTTCCATTCTTTTAAAATTTCTTTTATTTTATCATAATATTCACTTATTTTACCAGAACTTTTCAACTGTTTGAGCGATGCAATTTTATCGTTATTCTGTTCAAGACTGTCAGAAATTGACTGTATTTCATCATCAATAAGTGTATCCAGTTGTTTTACGGACGGCAAATCAAGCATAGCTTCATTATTCGTATCTTCTTTTCCCGCAAGCTTTAATGCAAGCTTATACTGCTTTAAGCTTTCTGTAGAAGGTGTTATCA
>CAJJNI010000147.1 GCA_905193085.1 uncultured Lachnospiraceae bacterium
CATGTTGCCATAATAAATTTTTCTTCCAAAAAAGTCGCTGTCAGAATCATCTATATTCATCTGAAGTGTTATCGTTTTTCCGCAGTCTTTTTGTGTAACAGGAAGTGTAACCCAGACACCTTTTACGACTTTTCCGGGAATTTTATTTAGCGAATTGTTAAAATCGGTTCTTTTAATACCATCAATATACACTTCTATATTAATTCCGGTATATGTTGCCAGAATCGTATCATCTGTAAAATTATCAGGCAGAATTGATGTCAGTTTTATTACTTCATTTTCCTCTAATTTCAATTGTGTTGGGAGCACAAGCTGCCCGCTTTTACCAGAACTTGTCGTATAAGTCCATTTATTATCCAATGGTTTATACCAGTGCGGAAACATCTCCGGACTCTTAATAAGCACCTGGCTTAAAATCATAAATAAAACAACACCTACCGCAAGAATTGCAAAAACAATTTCTAAAAATTTATCCAAATGTCTGTTCATAAAAACCCCTATTCTTTACAATTAGCATTTTATTTTTCTTATCTTATCACGAAGTGCAAGAACTCTTCCCGGTGAAACTGACAACTCATCAACACCCATTTTCAAAAATCTTTCTGTCATTGAAAGGTCTGCTCCAAGCTCTCCACACACACCGGCCCATATTCCGGCGTCATGAGCATTTTTACATACAAGCTCCATCAACTTTAATATGCTTTCATGATATGGATTGAAAAATGACTCAAGTTTCGGATTCTGTCTGTCGATTGCAAGTGTATATTGTGATAAATCATTTGTGCCAATACTGAAAAAATCAACTTCTTTTGCAAGCTTATCACTGATTAAGGCTGCCGCAGGTGTTTCTATCATTATTCCCTGCTCTGGAATTCTGTAATTTATTTTCTGCAATTTAAGTTCTTCTTCTACTTCACCTACTATTTTCCTGATTCTATGAACTTCTTCCAGACTTATTATCATTGGATACATAACCTTTATGTTGCCATAGACGCATGCCCTGAATACCGCTCTTAACTGCGTCTTAAAAATGTCCGTCCTTGTAAGACATATCCTTATAGCCCTGTAACCAAGCGCCGGATTTTCTTCTTTTCCCAAATCAAAATAATCACACATTTTGTCGGCGCCGATATCAAGTGTTCTTATTATAACCGGCTTTTCTGCCATTGTTTCCGCAACGGTCTTATATATTTTAAACTGTTCTTCTTCCGTTGGGAAATTATCTCTCTCTAAATATATAAATTCACTTCGGAATAAACCTATACCCTCGGCATCATTTTCAAGAACCATTGCCAAATCTTTTAAATTTCCTATATTAGCATACAGCATTATCTTTTTTCCATCTAAAGTGACTGTATCCTGCCCCTTTAATTTTAAAAGAAGCTGTTTTTTTTCATTATCTTCATTTTGAAGTTTCTGCTTCTTTGCCAGTATTTCATCTGTCGGATTAACATATATTTTCCCCTCAAAACCATCTACAATTGCAATTGCACCGTCAAGCAAATCATCAAGTGGAATATCAGCAGACACTAATGCCGGTATTCCCATTGTTCTTGCTAAAATTGCAGTATGTGAATTGGTAGAACCTTTAGATGTCACAAATGAAATAACTTTATCTTTGTCCATTGCAACTGTCTGTGACGGAGCTAAATCACTTGCTACAATAATAGAATTTCTCTCATTTACAGTCTCTTCTCTTGTATCACCGACAAGTATATTAATTATCCTCTCAGAAATATCTTTAATATCCGCAGCCCTTTCTTTCATATATTCATCGTCCATAGCACTGAACATACTCTGGAAGTTGTCACTTGTACTTGCAACTGCAAACTCGGCATTTACATTCTGTGATTTAATTATATTCTCAATTGATTCATTATAATCCTCATCTTCAAGCATCATGCGGTGAACCTCAAAAATTGCGGCATTAGCTTCACCGACCTCCTTTAATGCTTTATTATATAAATTATCAAGCTGTTCTGATGCTTTTTTTCTCGCCTCTTTATATCTTTCAAATTCTTTCCTGCTGTCCTTTATTTTTCTTCTGAATATCTGCTTCTTCTCAGTTTTAAATATGGAAATTCTGCCAATTGCAATTCCTCCAAATACACTTTTGCCACTATAAACCTGCATATAATTCCCCTTTCTACACAAAATCCGTATATCTCCATATATTGTTACCGATATTACTATTCTTAGTCGCAAAACCTGCATAAACCCGAAAAATACACTTCACCAATTTCTTAAGTTTATAAACAAAAACAACCATCTCACACAAAAATGAAATGGTTGTAATCTACATGCTTTAAAAATAAATCTTATTCTGCTGCTTCTCCGGTTGTATCTTCTGCAGAATCTGTTGTATCATTGTTATCTGTTGTAGAAGACTCTCCCGTTGTATCAGATACAGTTGAATTATCACTGTTATTTACTGTTGAATTTGTTGTAGTTGTATTTGTTGTTGTCTTAGAACCTGGGTCTGCAATTGAAGGAACATTCAACAAAATTGCAAAAATGAAAAATAAAATTACTAATACTTTAGTTCCTTTTTCAAGCTTACCTTCCATAGAACGACCTTTATTTTTTCCCCAGTAAGTATCTGCTGCACCGCTAATAGCTCCAAGTCCGCTTGATTTACTTTCCTGAAGCAGAATAATAACTGCCAATGCAAGACAAACAATGATAAATAAAACTGTTAAAATCATCTTTAATGCTGCCAACTCATCACACCTCCTAATTTCACACAAAATAGATTGTACCATATAATAACATTAATTTCAACTAAATTTTATATATTATTTAATATACTTTTAACAATGCCTTCGCTGTACGCAGTTACCATAACTTCAATTATCTGTTCTTTTGAAGGCTGAATTGGGTTTGTAGGAAGGCTTGCATCTTTTAATGCATTCTGTGCAAGTATATCTGCATCTTCCAGTTTAAAGGCTGTTGATGTAAGATACGGTATATTTACATCTGTAGAAAGTTGTTTTACTGCCAAAACTGCAGCCTTTGAAGCTTCTTCACTGCTCATTTTCGTAGTATCAACACCTAATGCAGCAGCTATATCTGCCATTCTGTCAGTACAGTACGGACGGTTAAATTCCATACAGTGAGGAAGAAGTATTGCATTTGCAACACCGTGTGGAGTATGATAAAATCCACCAAGCTGATGCGCTATTGCATGAACTATTCCAAGTCCGGCATTTGAAAAAGCGTATCCTGCCATATACTCTGCCCAGCACATATCAGTTCTTGCAGATATATTACTTCCATCTTTTACAGCAGTTCTTAAAGATTTTGAAACAAGCTTTATTGCGCCGAGTGCAAGATTATCTGTATAAGGATTGTGACCTGTTGCCACATATGCTTCAATTGCATGTGTAAGCGCGTCCATACCTGTTGCTGCTGTAAGTGCCGGAGGCATTCCAACCATCAAATCAGGGTCATCAATCGCAAGGTATGCAAGACAGTTTCCATCAACCATAAGCATTTTAACTTTGCGCACTTCATCAGTAACAACATATGCCCTTGTTACTTCTGAACCGGTTCCTGCTGTTGTGTTAACTGCAATTATCGGTGAACCCGGTTTTAATGAGCGGTCATATCCTGCATAATCTTCTATTTTTCCACCATTGGCTGACAAAATACTTACTGCTTTTGCAACATCTATCGGTGAGCCGCCACCAATTGCAATAATGTAGTCACAATTATTTGTACGGAAAAACTCTGTAGCTTCATTTACTATTGATACGGTAGGATTTGGCTGTACTTTGTTATATATTTCATACTGGCAGCCTCCCTTTGTCAAAACATCTGTTATTTTTCCGGCTGTACCGATTTTACATAATCCCTCGTCTGTTACGATAAGTGCTTTTTTCACTCCGAGATTTTTAATATATCTGGGAATCTCATTGATGCTGCCTTTACCAATAATGGTATGTGCCGGTTGAAATAATTCTGTTACCTGTTCCTCCATAATATTTACCTTCTTTTCAAATTATTATTGTATATCTTCTGCTGCCTTTTTTGCTTTATGTGCCCTGTAATTTCCAAAGGTTATTACCCATGCTGAAACTACAACTAATACACATGCAAGAACCTGCGAAACAGCTATTCCTGTATTTCCGATTGTGAGCTGGTCTGTTCTAAGCCCTTCTATCCAGGCTCTTCCAAGTCCATATCCGCCAAGATAGATAAAGAACAGTTCCCCGTCAAAATGCTTATGTTTTCTGTAAATCACAAGGAAAATAAATAACATAAGATTCCATAATGCTTCATAAAGGAATGTAGGATGCACTAAAACACAATTGTCCTGCATATTATCTATCATTTTCTGTGATAAATCAGTTGACGACCTTACCATTTCTCTTGGTATTTTCATTGCCAGTAATGAATTAGTATAATCACCAAATGCTTCTCTGTTAAAGAAATTTCCAAATCTTCCGATAATCTGTCCAACTACAAGTCCCTGGCAGCATGTATCTGCCATAAGAAAGAAACTCTGTTTCTTTACTTTTGAAAAAACAATAAGTGTTATTACAGCAGCAATTACACCACCGTATATGGCAAGTCCGCCCTGCCTCAGATTTAGTATGCTGAGCAAATCTCCTTTATACAAATCCCATGAAAATATAACATAATAAATTCTTGCTCCTATTATTGAAAAAATAATTGCATACAGAATAAAGTCAAGATACATATCTTTATCCTGCCCGGTTCTTTTTGCCTCTGATTCTGCAATTAAAATACCCACAATCATCGCAATCACTATTGTTATTCCATAATATGCTATATCAATTCCAAACACTGTAACTGTCTTTCCTACATGATTAAATGTAATTCCAAGATTTGGAAAACTGATTGCCCATTTATTCAATTTCTACAACCTCCATTTACACATTAAAACGGAATAAAATAACATCTCCGTCCTGGACAACATATTCCTTGCCTTCAAGACGAACAAGTCCTTTTTCTCTCGCAACAGTATATCCGCCGCAATCAAGCAAATCCTGATAGTTGATAACTTCTGCACGGATAAAGCCTCTCTCAAAGTCTGTATGTATCTTTCCTGCAGCCTTTGGAGCCTTTGTTCCCTTTTTAATTGTCCATGCTCTTGTCTCATCTTCACCTGATGTAAGATAACTTATAAGACCAAGAAGACTGTAGCTTGCCTTGATAAGCTTGTCAAGTCCTGACTCTTTAAGACCGAGGTCTTCAAGGAACATCTGCTTTTCATCGTCATCAAGCTCTGCTATTTCCTGTTCAATCTGTGCACATATAACAAACACTTCGCTGTCTTCATTCTTTGCATATTCTTTTACTTCTTTTACATATTCATTGCCTGCCGCATCATCAGCCAAATCATCTTCTGATACATTAGCTGCAAAAATAACAGGCTTAGCTGTCAGTAAATTATATTCATTAAACCATGCCAGTTCATCTTCATCTGTAATTTCAAGACTCTTTGCAAGCTTGCCTTCTTCTAAGTGTGCTTTAATTCTGTTAAGAAGCTCAAGCTCTTTTGCAAGTGCTTTATCATTTCTTGCACCACGGCTTGTCTTTGAAATTCTTCTGTCTAATATCTCAATATCTGAGAAAATAAGCTCCAGATTAATTGTCTCAATATCTCTAAGCGGATTAACAGAACCGTCTACATGTACTACATTAGTATCTTCAAAACATCTTACAACATGTACAATTGCATCAACTTCACGAATATTTGATAAAAACTGATTACCAAGTCCTTCACCTTTAGATGCACCTTTCACAAGACCTGCAATATCTACAAATTCAATTACTGCCGGTGTCACTTTCTTTGAATTATATAAATCGCCAAGCTTCTTTAACCTCTCATCAGGAACCATAACAACTCCCACATTAGGGTCGATTGTACAGAACGGATAATTTGCTGATTCTGCTCCTGCTTTAGTTAATGAATTAAATAATGTACTCTTTCCAACATTTGGCAGTCCTACGATACCTAATTTCATTTTATCTTTTACCTGTCCGAAAACCCTTGATTTATCGGGGTTTTCGCCTTTCTATGTTTATTTTACTACACAAATCTTAAGACATTTCATATTTCAGGTACACAAATCAGTGTACAAGTTTATTTGGTTATACTACATTTTTGATTTTTTATATTACTTTGAGTGCGTCTGTCACACTTTTTTAATATTTTATTTTGTGTCAGGCAGAAAATCTGACACATTTTATCATTGATAATTAAAAACTGATTTCAGTGTAATACCCACCGATTACCAATAACCAAATTTCATTTTATCACACTAATTTATATTCTGTCAATTACCACTAAATTTTATATTGCCGCGGCACAATTTTGTCCGTGTCATA
>CAJJNI010000148.1 GCA_905193085.1 uncultured Lachnospiraceae bacterium
ATAATATTATTTAATTCGCCATTTCCTATACACAATACTTTAGACTTATTAAAGTTATGATTTTCATCAAACCAACATTTTCCCTGCTTATATTCTAATTTTGCCAAGTTCCACCAGCCTCTATAATCATAAGGCCACTTCTCGACAATTTGAGTCAAAATTTTCTCTGCATCATAATAATAATTGTTCTCCATAAACTTTGATGCTGCTTTTAATCCTTCTTCAATATCATATTCTGAGACTTTTATATTTTCACCGTTCAATATAATATTATTAGCATGAATTCTATAGTTGTTGATTACTTTTTCTGTTATGAAAGCAGTCCCACAATGTTGACATATTCCAGCCTCATGTGTATTATCAACTTCAATTTGAGCTCCACATTGTGTACATATTGCGGCTACCAATGACATAAAACTTCCTCCCTATCTTGCTTGTATGATAATATTTGAGCAAAAGATATGCTAAAAGTAAATACAGATAAAATTTTAAGTTTCCACATTTTTTGTTTCTAAATAAAAAATGTAAAAACACAAGAACTTTGTTATAATTAAATCACTACAAATAACCAAACAAAGGGTTTTTTGCATGATTAATTATAGCAGATTAGGATATGAAATTAAAAGGGATTTATCAAAATTTTAAACAAAAATTTCAGCTTACATTTCAATCTCAGCCAATTCCTCAACCTGTAAATTTAAGTAAGCGAGCTCATAATCACTTAGTTCACCAAAGCGTTGAAAAAATTCCTGTTGAGACTTAACTCTACTCATTTTGTCGATTTCAAATTTACAGGATTCTTGATTGTACTTTAGTGTAACAACAACAAGAATATTGTATATGGAATCTAATTCTACACTATGAGTATCCGCAAGCAATCCTAAATCTCTGTAGAAATTGTACAATTCCGAACCTACGTAACGTTTTGCAGGAATAGTCTTCTCAAAAATTTCGTTTTGGAACTTATCCAACTCAACTGAAATATAGAAATCTGATGTTTCACTATTTTCAGCATCCGATTCAATCAATCTAATAGTTTGTACTTTTCCTAAATAGCTTTCACCTTAAACTGGCACACATGACAGGAATTCTACCATTCCACCTTCAACAAAATGATTTTCAATTCTTAAAACTTCTGTAATTTTCTTCTTTTTCATTATTTTTATAGTAGAGAGCGCCAAGCCAAATCCCTCTACTTCCTCCTCTTATATTTTAATTTATATGGCTTGTACATTCTATATCAGCGTATTACATCAGTAGTTCACGCATTGTTATTATAGTTCCGCATACCAATACAATATTGGATAAATACACTGATTTTGAAAAAATACATTTTCAGAATTTCACAACCAGAAAAACATTTAAACACCCTGTCTTATCGCATTTTAGAGCAAAAAATAGGAACATCAAAACGATGTCCCTAAATTAGCAAATATTTTTTTAATGTCCCTAAATTAGCAAAAAAATATGATTTTTCTAATTTATTCCGGTTATTTGCTTTTCTACTTTTGCCCATTCCTTACAAACTTTGCATTTCTCACCGAATCATCAAAAAACAAAAACATTTTTTCTCTTAACCTTATGTACAGTAATTCTTCTTTCTTACTAAAAAGTTCTGTTTCACATTTTCTTACATTTCTTATTGCTTGTTGTTTTAACCATTTATGTATCTGAGACCACTCTTTCTTATAATTCTCCAAATGATATGTCAAAAGGTAGATTGTACAGTCAAGCAAACTGCTTTCCTCTGTTTTATCCTTTATTTTCACAAAGCTTTTATAGTCACTAAATTTTCCTCTATACATTGAACAGTCAATTTCGTACGTCCATTTCAGGTCTTTTCCTTTTCTATTATTTATACTTATAATGTACTTACCCAAACATTTCTCGCTATCATCAAACCCTTCTCCTGTTCCATAAATAAAAGGATTTTCTATTTTTGCGTTGTACACATAAGCTCCTGAAACAGTATCTTTATCTGGCAAACTTCTTTTACTTTGTTCAATATACTCTGCTATTCCATCCTCATAATCGCTTTCATTGTATTCAAATTTCTGTAACATATACAAATGATTTGTAAGACGAATTCTCTTTTTCCTATTAAAAACTTTCATCATGTCAATTCCATTCTTTTTCTGGCTCATCTTTTTTGAAGAACAGATTTCTGTCAGGGTAACAGTCAAGAATTTTCAAGATTACTTCTATTAGGTCTACATTTTTATTGTCAACAAAAAGCTTGTTTCCCTCTTCCTGAAAGGCTTTAGTCCACCTTTAATGTTTCTTTGAGTTGAAATATCTTTAGAGTACTCCTTATTTTTCAAGTTCAGACATTTCCTTTGCCGACTTTCCCTCTACAGCATAGTTATAAATCAGCTCCCATCTTGGATTGATGTAGATTGTGCTATAGAAATCCAGCTTTTCTTTTTCCATTTCACTCAATTTCATTCTTGGTCTACTCATTAGTACCAACTCCTCTCTTTTCTATGCTTTACAAAAAATCTGTTTTCTACTATTTTACTCTAGTACAATTTCCTTTACAATAGAGAATTTACAATCTTTTACCGCAACCATCGCCAATTTATCGCAAATGCAAATCTTCCTACTATTCCTTGCCAATTTGTTTCTCTGTCGGTATTGTCGGTAGATTTCACAAAATTTTTTAGAACATTCATTCATGCAAAAAAGCTCCCCATTCCAGACCAATCATAATCCGAGATGGGGAATATAACATCTAAGCAACTTTTGAATAATCTAAAACAGCAATCTCCTGCATCATCTGCTTTGCAAAATTTACCCGTCTTTCTATCTTCTCTGCGACATCATCTGTATAAAACTTTTCTCCGCATTGCTCACACTCTTCACAAGGTACATTTTTAATTACAATAATCGTGTCATTGTAATTAACAACATGCGTAGTAAAGCTTGGTATTAGCGTATCACATTTGCAGAACATACACATTACTTTACCCTCCTTATCTTCATATCAGATTCAAACTTATCAGAGTTTGGAAAATATGTGGTAACCTTATATCATCTTCTTCTATCTCCATTTCATTTAAATAAATTTTTCTTGTTTCATTCGATTGGTGTTCAATATATGCTTCTGTAAATTCTCTCTTTTCTGAAGCATATACAAGTTTATCTTCAAAAAAACTAAATACACATCCTCATATTTACATTCCATTTTCAAAACCTCCTGTTCTATCCCTTATACAAATCTTATAATAAGAGTATTTTCAAATTTCAATTACCTTTTATTAAGCCCATGACAGTATATTTTCTGCTATATTTTTCATACTAATAAAAAAGGAGGCAGTTCACTATGCAAATTACAATACAATACGACCGTGGCGGAGATGATTACAATACAGAAGATTTTGAACTACATAATGAAGAATTACAAACATTTTTAACCTGTAATGGTATCGGATATAACGGTTCTTATTATTCTATAAAAAGCAAAATATTTGAATTTCTTGACAATGAATTTGCTCTTACAGTAATCGCAAAGCAGGATATATCCGTTACTTTTTAAGAAAAAACAATCCCATTCCAGACACATTTCAAGTTCCAAACAGGGAATCATTCTGCTTTCTTGTTCTATCAATCTTTTCTAAAACTCTTCTTTTCCTCAAAAATAAAGAAACCTCTACCACTGTATTTCTACAGTAGTAGAGGTTCTGCATTTTACTTTATCTAATGAATTTCTATATCAAATTCACTGCGGTGTACTACTTGTTGGCAATTGCAGCCTGTGCTGCAGCCAATCTTGCGATAGGTACACGGAATGGTGAACATGATACATAATCAAGTCCAATCTTATGGCAGAATTCTACTGATGAAGGGTCTCCGCCATGTTCTCCACAGATACCGATGTGAAGATTTGGATTAACTGGTTTTCCTAACTTGATTGCTGTTTCCATAAGCTTACCTACACCTGTCTGGTCAAGTTTTGCAAATGGGTCGTTCTCGAAGATTTTAGCGTCATAGTAAGCATCTAAGAACTTACCTGCATCATCTCTTGAGAAACCGTATGTCATCTGTGTTAAATCGTTTGTACCGAAGCAGAAGAAGTCAGCTTCTTTTGCGATTTCATCAGCAGTTAAAGCTGCACGAGGAATCTCAATCATAGTACCTACTTCGTAATCTAATTTAACACCTGCTGCTGCGATTTCTTCATCAGCAGTTGCAACTACGATATCTTTAACATATTTTAATTCCTTAACTTCACAAGCAAGTGGAATCATGATTTCAGGTTTAACTGTCCAGTCGCTGTGTGCTTTCTGAACATTGATAGCTGCACGAATAACAGCTCTTGTCTGCATCTTGGCAATTTCAGGATAAGTAACCGCAAGACGGCATCCACGATGACCCATCATAGGGTTAAATTCATGGAGTGAATCAATAATAGTCTTGATTTCTTCAACTGTTTTGCCCTGTGCATCAGCTAATTTCTTAATGTCATCTTCTTCTGTAGGAACAAATTCATGAAGAGGTGGGTCTAAGAAACGGATAGTAACCGGGTTACCTTCCAAAGCTTCATATAATTTTTCAAAGTCGCCCTGCTGATATGGTAAAATCTTAGCGAGAGCTGCTTCTCTTTCTTCTACTGTATCTGAACAAATCATTTCACGGAATGCAGCAATTCTGTCTTCTTCGAAGAACATATGTTCTGTACGGCAGAGTCCGATACCTTCTGCACCAAGTTCACGAGCTTTCTTAGCATCTGCAGGAGTATCAGCATTTGTACGGACTTTAAGTGTTCTGAATTCATCAGCCCATGCCATAACACGGCCAAATTCACCAGCGATTGAAGCATCAACTGTTGGGATAAGTCCTGCATAGATATTTCCTGTTGTACCATCAATTGAAATTTCTGAACCTTCTGTAAATGTCTGTCCGGCAAGTGTAAATTTCTTATTTTCTTCGTCCATAGCGATATCGCCACAACCAGATACACAGCATGTACCCATACCACGGGCAACAACTGCTGCATGTGATGTCATACCACCACGAACTGTAAGGATACCCTGAGCAGCCTTCATACCTGTGATATCTTCTGGTGAAGTCTCAAGACGAACAAGAACAACCTTTTCTCCTCTTGCATTCCATTCTACTGCATCATCTGCTGTAAATACAACTTTACCGCAGGCAGCACCAGGAGATGCACCAAGACCTTTTCCGATTGGTGTTGCAGCTTTAAGTGCAGCAGCATCAAACTGTGGGTGAAGAAGTGTATCAAGGTTACGAGGGTCTATCATTGCTACAGCTTCCTGAGGAGTCTTATGTCCTTCATCTACTAAATCGCATGCAATCTTAAGGGCAGCAGGAGCTGTTCTCTTTCCGTTACGACACTGAAGCATGTATAATTTCTTATTTTCAACAGTAAATTCCATATCCTGCATATCATGATAATGGTTTTCAAGAGTTTCACAAACTTTGATAAACTCTGCATATGCTTCTGGGAATTCTTTTTCCATCTGAGCGATTGGCATTGGTGTACGAACACCGGCAACAACATCTTCACCCTGTGCATTGATAAGAAACTCACCCATAAGCTTGTTCTCACCTGTTGCAGGGTCACGTGTAAATGCAACACCAGTACCTGATTCATTGTTAAGGTTACCAAATACCATAGGCATTACATTAACAGCAGTTCCCCATGAATAAGGGATATCGTTATCTCTTCTGTATACATTTGCACGAGGGTTGTCCCATGAACGGAAAACAGCCTCGATAGCAAGCTTTAACTGCTCAACAGGATCTGAAGGGAAGTCTGTTCCCAACTGATTCTTGTATTCAGCTTTGAACTGCTCTGCTAACTCTTTAAGGTCAGCTGCTGTAAGTTCTACGTCAAATTTAACTCCTCTGTCCTCTTTCATCTTATCGATAAGCTGTTCAAAATATTTCTTACCAACTTCCATAACAACATCTGAGAACATCTGGATAAAACGTCTGTATGAATCATATACAAAACGCTCGAATGCAGGGTCTGGATTACCAGCTATCATAGCTGCTACAACATCATCATTAAGACCAAGATTTAAGATTGTATCCATCATACCAGGCATTGAAGCTCTTGCACCTGAACGAACAGATACTAAAAGAGGATTCTTGTGGTCTCCGAATTTCTTACCGTTAACCTCTTCCATCCATTTAACGCCATCCATAGTCTGTGACATGATTTCGTCATTAATTTTACGTCCGTCTTCATAATACTGAGTACAAGCCTCTGTAGTGATTGTGAATCCCTGTGGAACCGGAAGACCGATTTCAGTCATCTCTGCAAGGTTAGCACCTTTACCACCAAGCAGATTACGCATGGTCATGTTACCTTCTT
>CAJJNI010000149.1 GCA_905193085.1 uncultured Lachnospiraceae bacterium
ATACCGGAAAATGAAATTACTGCGTTTATAGGTCCTTCCGGGTGTGGTAAATCTACATTTTTAAAGTCATTAAATCGTATGAATGATTTAGTGGAAGGCTGTAAAATTACAGGTAATGTAAGACTTGATAATGAGGACATTTATGGAAATATAGACATTAATCTTCTAAGAAAAAGGGTGGGAATGGTGTTTCAGAGTCCGAATCCATTTCCGATGAGCATATACGATAATATTGCATATGGTCCTAGAACACATGGAATAAGAAATAAGGCTAAGCTTGATGAAATAGTTGAGCGTTCATTAAGAGGAGCTGCAATATGGGACGAACTTAAAGACAGGTTAAAAAAGTCAGCTCTTGGTCTTTCAGGCGGACAGCAACAGAGATTATGTATAGCAAGAGCTATAGCAGTAGAGCCTGAGGTAATACTTATGGACGAACCGACAAGTGCCTTAGACCCTGTCTCAACATCAAAGATAGAAGATCTTGCGTTAGAGTTAAAAGAAAAATTTACAATAATTATTGTAACACATAATATGCAGCAGGCAGCAAGAATATCTGATAATACAGCATTTTTCTTATTAGGAGAGGTTGTAGAATATGGTAAGACCGACCGGATATTTGCAAAACCACAGGACAAGAGAACAGAAGAATATATAACCGGAAGATTTGGTTAATGTAGAGGTGATAATAATGCGTGATTTTTATAATAAACAATTAAAACAGCTTGATACTGAAATTGTACACATGGGTTATTTTATTAAAAAAGCTATTTCAGAAGCTATAGCGGCATTTTCTGACTTAGATGTCGATACAGCAAAGAAAATTATAGAGGCTGATGCAGAGATTGACCATCAGGAAAAACTTATTGAAAATCTCTGTATGAAACTTCTTTTAAAACAACAGCCTGTAGCGGGTGATTTAAGACAGGTATCTGCGGCGCTTAAAATGGTGACGGATATGGAAAGAATAGGTGACCATGCTGCCGATATTTCTGAAATTACAGTTACAATGGCGGGCGTAAAACATCAGAAAGAGCCTGCACATATAAGGCTTATGGCAGCAGAGACTATACAGATGCTCACAGACAGCATAACAGCATATACTGAAAAAGATTTACCTCTTGCAAAAGATGTTATAGAGCATGATGATGTGGTGGATTCTCTTTTTAATAAAGTAAAAGAAGAAATTATAGAAATTGTAAAGGGTGTAGACAAACCGGGAGATTTACTTGTTGATTACATAATGGTTGCGAAATATTTAGAAAGAATAGGCGACCACGCATGTAACATTGCAGAATGGGTTGTTTTTATGGTGACAGGAGAGCATAAGTAAAACTGCAAAATGCTATAGCTAACTGCACTATAATTGCAAATTAAAAATTTTACACAGAATTTACATAGAAAACCCTTGTTTTTTACTTCACTGTTTTATTATCAATAAAAATAAAAATTTAGGAGTGAAAATATGGGTTTTGATTTTTTTAATGTACTTTCGTTAATTGGCGGACTTTCATTATTTTTATTTGGAATGAATATAATGGGCGATTCTCTGGCAAAGACTGCAGGTGGAAAGCTTGAGCGTATATTGGAAAAGCTTACGTCCACACCTATAAGGGGAGTTTTGCTCGGTGCCGCAGTAACAGGCGTTATACAGTCCTCTTCTGCAACTACGGTTATGGTTGTAGGTTTTGTTAATTCAGGAATTATGAAGCTGTCACAGGCAATTGGCATTATAATGGGTGCTAATATTGGAACGACAGTTACTTCATGGATTTTAAGTCTTACAGGAATTGAAGGTGGAAATTTCTTTGTGCAATTATGTAAACCATCTGCCTTTTCACCTGTGCTTGCGGCGGTTGGTGTCGTTTTACTTCTCTTTTCAAAGAGTGAAAAGAAACATGATATAGGAACAATTATGTTAGGATTTGCGGTGCTCATGTTTGGTATGGAAGCTATGAGTGATGCAGTTAAACCACTTGGTGATATTCCGCAGTTTACACATATTTTAACTGTTGTATCAAATCCATTTTTCGGTGTGTTTGCAGGTGCCCTGCTCACAGCAATCATACAGAGTTCTTCAGCTTCCGTTGGAATACTTCAGGCATTGTGTGCAACCGGTTCTGTATCATTCAGGGCTGCAATTCCGATTATTATGGGACAGAACATAGGAACCTGTGTTACTGCACTTATATCAGCAATCGGTGCTAAGAAAAATGCTAAAAGAGCAGCATTTGTTCATTTGTATTTTAATATAATTGGAACAGTGATATTTATGACAGTTTTTTATTCTGTAAATGCATTTGTTGATTTTGCATTTATGGATACTGCTGCCAATGCGGCAGGAATAGCTGTAATTCACAGTGTATTTAATGTAGTGTCTACAATTATTTTATTACCGTTCAGCTCACTTCTTGAAAAACTTGCTATATTAACAGTGAAAGATGATTCAACAGATGTAGAAGTTAAAGCTGATAACAATGAGGTAGGGCTCCTTGACGCACGATTTTTAGAGACCCCGTCATTTGCTGTTGCACAGAGTGTTACTGCAACAAGACAGATGGCAGAACTGTCAAAAAAATCAATTAAAATGGCAGTTGCTTTACTTGGAAAATTTGATTTGAAGAAATTTAAAGAGGTAATTTTACTTGAAAACCAGATTGATAAATATGAAGATGAACTTGGAACTTACCTTGTTAAAATAAGCAGTAAACATCTTTCTGTAAAAGACAGTCAGACAAGTTCTATCATACTTCATTGTATCGGTGATTTTGAACGGATTTCAGACCATGCAATAAATATATGTGAGACAATAGAAGATTTAAATAATAAAGGAATTGAATTTTCAAAAGATGCTTTAGAAGAGTTAAAGGTATATGCAGCCGCTTTAAATGAGATTATGGATATGGCAGTAGAAGTATTTGAAACAGAAGATTTCAGCCTTGCAGTAAAAATCGAACCATTAGAAGAAATTATAGATGAAATTCATGCAAGAATTAAGAAAAATCATATTAAGAGACTTCAGGAAGGCAAATGTACCATAACATTAGGTATTGCATTAGAAGATTTAATTACAAACTTTGAAAGAGTATCAGACCACTGTTCTGCAATTGCAGTTTCAATTATACAGATTCGTTCAGACGGATTTGAGACACATGAGTATCTTGAAGACATTAAACGTGGCAAAAATGCTGAGTTTAACAGGTTATGCAATGAATACAGAAATAAGTACAGTATCAGATCTTAATTGAAATATGCTTAGCAGACTGCCATTGTTTAGCATATGCCGATATGGTATAATGTTACAAAAGGAGATGTTGTTTATGGCTGCTGTAATTTTTGTTGTAGAAGATGATAAAAATATTCGTGAGATAGAAACTTTTTCACTTAAAAATGCTGGCTATATTATTGAGGGTTTTGAATGTGCCAAAGAATTTTATAAGCGGCTTGAAGATAAAAAACCTGACCTTATACTGCTTGATATTATGCTTCCTGATGAAGACGGGCTTTCAATAGTCAAAAAGCTTCGTGAAAGACTGAGAACAAGCAAGATTCCGATTATTTTAGTAACAGCGAAGACTACAGAGATTGATAAGGTAAAAGGGCTTGATATAGGCGCAGATGACTATATTACAAAACCATTTGGTGTTATGGAGCTTATTTCAAGAGTAAAAGCTCTGCTTAGAAGAAGTAATAACTTATCAGAAGAAAAAATGCTCAAATTAGGAGAAATTTTCCTGGATACAGATAAGAGAGTTGTCTATGTAAACGATAATCCATGCGAGCTTACATTTAAAGAATTTGAGCTTTTGAAGAAGCTTATGATAAACGCCGGAATAGTGTTGCAAAGAGAAACCATAATGAGCGATATATGGGGAATTGATTATGAAGGTGAATCAAGAACTCTTGATATGCATATCAAGACATTAAGACAGAAGCTTGGCGAAGCAGGAAATCATATAAAAACGGTAAGAAATGTAGGATATCGTATGGAATAGGTGCGGATATATGAAGAAAAAAATAAATATTTATTTTGTGATAGTTACATTTGCAGCAATAGTATTTACAATGCTCTTATCTACAATAGCGTATTATCAGATATTTACCAAAGAAGTAATAAGAGACCTGAAAAATGATGTGTATATGTTAAAAGACAGTGGTGTTTTTGACGAGCCTGACAAAATCAGTTTGGAAAATGATGATAACAGCCAGGTGAGAATTTCGCTTATTTCTCCTGATGGAGCAGTATGTTATGACAATGAAGTTGAAGTTAATTCACTTGATAACCACAACAATCGTCCCGAGGTAGAACAGGCATTGCATAATGGCGAGGGAAGTTCAGTAAGAAAATCAGATACAATAGACAAAAATGCTTTTTATTATGCACTGAAAATAGAAAATGGTTATATAATCAGGGTTGCTAAAGAATCCGGCAGCATCTGGAGTGTGTTTGCAGGAATACTTCCCATGATTGCGATAATAGCTGTTGTAATATTTGTAGTTACATTTATTCTTACACATTTGCTTACAAAAGGTATTGTCAGCCCGATTGAGCAGATGGCTAATAATCTTGATGATTTGTCAGAAGTTGTTGTTTATAAGGAACTTAAACCTTTTGTTGCTAAGATTAAAACACAGCATGACAATATAATGCAGTCTGCACAGATGCGGCAGGATTTTACCGCAAATGTTTCACACGAGTTAAAAACTCCGCTGACAGCAATTTCAGGATATTCGGAACTTATAGAAAATGGAATGGCAAAAGAAGATGATATACAGCGTTTTGCAAAAAGTATTCATAAAAATTCCGCAAGGCTTCTGAATCTTATAAATGACATAATACATTTGTCAGAACTTGATGTTATGGAAGAAAAACCGGATATGGAAGAGGTTGATATATTCCATATTGCAAGAACTGCCGGAGATATGCTGCAGATGAGTGCAGATAAACATGGGGTGCTGCTTTGTGTAACAGGAATACCTGCGATGGTTATGGCTAACCGGGGTATGATGGAAGAAGTTGTATACAATCTCATTGATAATGCAATCCGTTATAACAGAGCTAATGGTTCAGTGCGGGTACATGTGTATACAGATGGCAATGTAGTTGAATTAAGTGTCAAGGATACGGGAATTGGAATATCCAAAGAAAATCAGGAGCGTATTTTTGAGAGGTTTTACAGAGTTGACAAGAGCCGTTCTAAGTCAACAGGCGGTACAGGTCTTGGGCTTGCAATCGTTAAACATATTTTATCTTTGCATGATGCTAAGATAGATATTGACAGTGAGGTCGGGGAAGGAACGACAATAACCGTTACAATGAAAGCGGTAAAGTAAATTTATGACAAAAATCGACTGATAAATCGAATGTATTTATAAAAAGTTTACAATATATATGGAAAATTTAAAAATGCAATATACAAATTATAATAAAAATGTTAAAATAACTCCTTGGGAAGTAATTTTCTCAAGGAGGTTATTTATGTTTAAGAAAAAATACTGTTTTTTGTTGGCAGCGGCAATGATATTGCTATTTGGTTGTTCAGACAAAAATATAGAGCAGGAGACAGTAAATAATGATATTATGATTTTATACACTGCAAATGTCAACTGTGAAGGTGATAGTGGCATGACATATGCCGGTGTAGCAGCTTATAAGTCAGAAATGCAGCAGACTAATAAGTATGTAACATTAGTTGATGCGGGCAACTATTTATCAGGCCAGATACTGGGAACCTTAAGTGGGGGCAGTTATGCAGCTCAGATAATGAACAGTGCAGGGTATGATATTGCTGCTCTTGGCAAGAAAGATTTCTATTATGGAACAGATAAAATATTAAGCCTTATGTCATCAATGAAATTTGATGTTACAAGCTGTAATTTTATTAAGAAAAGTACGGGTGAAAGTGTGTTTCCATCATATCAGATGAAGACATACGGTGACAAAAAAGTAGCATTTATAGGAATATCAAATCCATCAGTACTAAATAAAAGGACAGAAAGTAAATATACTGATGACAATGGAGAAGTCGGATACGATTTTTGCCGCAATGAAGACGGTACTTCTCTGTATAATCAAGTACAGGCAACTGTAGCTGATGCAAGAAAAGACGGCGCTGATTATGTCGTTGCGCTCTCATCGCTCCGAGAAAATCATTCCAATG
>CAJJNI010000150.1 GCA_905193085.1 uncultured Lachnospiraceae bacterium
ATATATTAAATTATAAGTTTACAGATTATATATTATATATTATTTATTTTATATATTTAAGGAAGGAAAGGTGTTTTATGGCAGAAAAAAAATTACCCAGAGAGATGACCGGAGCTGAATTGGCTTCAATGTTAAAGAGCAGTATTAATTTTAAGAGTCTTGGCGGACTGCGCTGTCCTGAGTTAAATCTTTCAGAAGAAGATATGCAGTGGTGGAGAGATGCCAAAGTCGGTATGTTTATCCACTGGGGTCTTTATTCTATTTTAGGAAGAGGAGAATGGGTACGCCACAATGAGCAGATTCCGTGGGACGAATACTGTGCACTTGCAGATGAATTTAATCCACAGAATTTTGATATACATGAATGGACAGACCTCGCAAAAGATTTTGGTGCAAAATATACAGTTATGGTAACAAGACATCATGATGGTTTTGCATTGTGGAACAGTCCGGGAAGTTATAAAGGATTTACAAGTTATAATACAGCATCTAAGAGAGATTTTGTGAAAGAATACACAGATGCAGCAAGAGAGAGCGGACTTAAGGTCGGACTTTATTATTCTCCGATGGACTGGCGTTTTCCTGGATATTTTGACCCTAAGGGAGAAAAAGACCCTGCAAATGCTGAAAGTGCTTTGCTTATGAAAAAACAGTGTTATGACCAGGTTGAAGAGCTTTGCAGTAAATATGGCCCGATAGATATTTTATGGTATGACGGTTCATGGCTTGCACATCAGGGCAGCGATACAACAAGTTCATGGTTATGGGAGCCTGTAAAGCTTAATAAGATGGTAAGAAAATACAATCCTAAGACAATAATGAATCCACGCTCAGGCTGGGAAGGAAACTTCTACTGTGATGAAGGTTCACATGAAATTACAGGTGGAATAATACCTGTACCGTGGGAAAAGAATATGTGTGTATGTTCAGGAACAAGCTGGGGCTGGATGGCAGATGACCCGGTATCAGATTTTGACTGGTTAATCAAGATGATGGTTGATGTTGTATGCCGTGACGGTAACTGGCTTGTAAATATCGGACCTGACAGAAACGGTCATGTTCCTGCTGAAGTTGTTAAGAGAATGAAAGAAATCGGCGCATGGTTAAAAGAAAATGGTGAAACAATTTACAAAACACGCGGAGGCCCGATTGAACCGGTTGACAATGTATATGGTACAACATACAGAGATAATCAGATATTCCTTCATATAACAGATTTAGATGCATTCCGTGGAATGAAATTACCTGCAATAGAATACAATATCAAGTCTGTTACATATAAGAATCAGCCACTTGAATTTGTTCAGGACGAATCCGGAATTACAATAACAATACCTGATTCAATGGAAAAAGAAGCTGATAATATTATATACATTACTACAGACACTGCTGTTAAGACTAAAAAGCAGGCAGATATTTATTTTACAGGTAAAGAATAACAATTAGTTTTGTCATATTTGGGAGAAACAAAATGAATACATATATGAATACTTTTGAAATAAATGAAAACACACTTCGTGTTGTTTTGAGTGCAGATAAAGATGTAAAGGCGCCTTATCTTGTTAAAGAACAGCCGGCTTTTAACGGAATCTGCACAGTTGGAACTGATAATGGTAAAGAAGAGAGCAAAATAATCGGTAACGGAAGAGATTTATTTGTACAGAAAAACAGTTCATTTGTAAAAAAAGATGTAAACCGTTTTACATTTGAAGGTGGAAAACCGATTGTTGTAACAAAGAAAACCGTAGACGGAGAGCGTTCATTTGTTGAAAATGCGAATGAAGTTAAAATTGGTGAGGCCTATGAAGCTAAAGTTGTATTTGAAATAGAGCCTGATGAAGCTATATACGGACTTGGACAGCATGAAGACGGAGTGTTAAATTATCGTAACACAACTGAGTATCTTTATCACAATAATATGAAGATACCTATGCCGGTATTTATTTCTTCAAAGAATTATGCAGTGTTTTTCGACTGCTCAAGCATGATGATTTATGAAGAAAAAGATAATAAAATTACGGTGACATGTGATGCTGTTGACCAGATAGATTATTATGTCATATGCGGAAATTGTTTCGACGATTTGATTGCAGGAATAAGAACATTGACAGGCGCAGCAGTAATGCTCCCTAAATGGGCTTTCGGTTATATCCAGTCTAAAGAAAGATATAAGACACAGGAAGAAATTTTAAGTGTCGCTGACGAGTTTAAAAAGAGAGATATTCCACTTGGCTGTATAGTTCTTGACTGGCTTTCATGGGAAGATGGAAAATGGGGAAATATGCATTTTGACAAATCACGTTTTCCTGATGCAAGAAAGATGGTTGATGAACTTCATTCTAAAGGTGTAGCATTCATGATTTCAGTATGGCCTAACAGAAAAGAAGGCTGTGAAGACCATAAAGAATTTGAAGCTGCCGGAAAATTATTATGTAATTATTCTAATTATGATGCTTTTGATGAAGAAGCAAGAGATATTTACTGGAAACAGTGCGAGAGAGAACTTTTCCCGGCTGGTACTGATGCATGGTGGTGTGATTCATCAGAACCATTTACTCCTGACTGGAACGGTGAGAAAAAGAGACCTGAAGATGTTAGATATGAAATGGCAAAAGAGTCAACAAATAAATATCTTGATGCAAGAGTATCAGCAGCACACCCGCTCTGGCATGCAAAAGGCATATATGACCATCAGAGAGCCGCATGTGATACAAAGAGAGTATGTAACCTTACAAGAGCAGGTTATCCGGGAATACAGCAGTATGGAACAATTTTGTGGTCCGGCGATATAGCCGCAACATGGGAAGTTTATCGCCATCAGATAGCAGAAGGTCTTAGCATGAGTATGTCAGGAATGCCATACTGGACATTAGATGCAGGTGGATTTTTCGTTGGAAACACAGAAAGCTGGAAGAGATGGGCTAATGTCAAAGAAGGAACAAGACCATGGTTCTGGCATGGTTCGTTTGAAAATGGCGTGGCAGATTTAGGTTATCGTGAATTATATACAAGATGGCTTCAGCTTGCAGCGTTTTTACCGATTATGCGTTCACATGGTACAGATACTCCTCGTGAACCGTGGCAGTTTGGTGAGAAAGGTACTGTATATTATGATACAATAGTTAAATATATTAATCTTCGTTATGAGTTAATGCCATATACATATTCACTGGCTGCGCAGGTTGCAATGAGTGGATATACAATGATGAGAAGTCTTATGTTTGATTTTGAAAATGATGATAATGTAAAGGATATGTGGCAGGAATACATGTATGGACCGGCGTTTTTGGTTGCTCCTGTGTTAGAAGCATATCAATATGGTCCTGACAGCACACCGCTTAATAAGAGCAGTGAAGTTGAAGTTTATCTTCCAAATGGTGCTAAATGGTACGATTATGAGACTAAACAGTTGTATGAAGGCGGACAGAAGATAAAAACAGATGCTCCGATATCAAAGATGCCATTATTTGTACGAAGCGGTGCAATAATTCCGAAAGCATCTAAAGTAAACGGTGAAGCTGATACTATTGAAGTTTATTCAGGTCAGGACGGAATGTTTGTCCTTTATCTTGATAATGGCAAAGATTATGCTTATGAAAAAGGTGAGATGACTACAATTCCTGTTATATGGAGTGAAGAGCAGCAGGCACTTATGATAGGAAAAGCAGTTGGAAACTATTCATATCCTGAAAAGTTCCATGTTGTATTATATAAAGAAGACGGAACAGTATTATCACAGGATATAATTTATAAGGGCGAAGATACCTTAGTAAGATAGAATTATTAAGGAAGCGTGGCAACAATATGAAATTTAAAAACATAACCAAAAAAGAAGAGGGAAATTACATAACCCGTTATGATGTAGAATACGAAACTAATGATAACAGAACAAAGGTTTATGAAATGATAAGCCGGGATAAAAATATTTCTACATTTGAAGAATTACATGGTAAAGATGCTGATGCAGTTGTTATTATCGTAACTTCTGAAAATGATGATAAAATTCTGTTAAACAAAGAGTTTCGTATGGCAACCGGAGAATGGGTATATAATTTCCCTGCAGGACTTATTGATGCCGGAGAAGAACCACGGCAGAGTGCAAAGCGTGAACTCTGGGAAGAAACAGGTCTTGAATTGTACAGAATTGATGATTTTATCAATACAAGCTACAGCGCAGTTGGATTCAG
This sequence comes from uncultured Lachnospiraceae bacterium, assembly GCA_905193085.1. Taxonomy (GTDB): domain Bacteria; phylum Bacillota; class Clostridia; order Lachnospirales; family Lachnospiraceae; genus CAJJNI01. The sequence goes on from CAJJNI010000150.1 coordinate 4,188, forward strand.
CAATGAGACAAATGTGTGTGTGGTAGGTAAAGCAAGAGGTCAATTTAAAAAAAGCACCTCTGATGTAGAGGAGATTGAAGCCGGCTGGTATACTAAAGAGCAGATAAGAAAGATGCTTAAAGAATACAGGTTTGCTGCAAGAACCCAGGCATTTTGTTATATGTGGAGTAAAAATTAATAGTGAAAGGAAGATTTAAAAATGAGTATGAAGATGTCATTTCGTTGGTATGGAGAAGATGACCCGGTAACATTAACAAATATCGGACAGATTCCTAATATGCATTCTATTGTAACTGCAGTGTATGATGTTCCTGTAGGAGAAGTATGGAGTGAGGAAAGTATAGCAAAATTAAAAGCGCAGGTTGAAGAAGCCAACCTTGTTTTTGATGTAATTGAAAGTGTGCCTGTACATGAAGATATCAAATTAGGAAAGCCGACACGAGATAAATATATTGAAAATTATAATGAAAATATAAGAAGACTTGCAAAAGCAGGAATTAAAGTAATATGCTATAATTTCATGCCTGTTTTTGATTGGACAAGAACACAGCTCGACCATGAACTTGCTGATAAATCAACTTCATTAGTTTATTATCAGGAGCAGGTTGAGAAGATGGATCCGCTTACAGGTGAGCTTTCACTTCCAGGCTGGGATTCAAGCTATACTAAAGAAAGCCTTAAAGAAGTATTTGCAGAATATTCAAAAATAACAGACGAAGATTTATGGAATAATCTTAAATATTTCCTTGAAAAAATAATACCTGTAGCAGAAGAATGTGGTATAAAGATGGCTATTCATCAGGACGACCCATGCTGGCCGATATTCGGACTTCCACGAATAATCACAGATGAGAAAAATATTGACCGTTTTCTTAAATTAGTGGACAGTCCTAGTAATGGACTTACATTATGTACAGGTTCTCTTGGCTGTTCTGCTGATAATGATGTACCTCATATGGCTGCCAAATATACAAAAATGGGAAGAGTACACTTCGTACATATGCGTAATGTAAAAATTCTTGATAACAATGCAGGATTTGAAGAAAGAGCGCATTTCTCTGATTGTGGTTCATTAGATATGTATGCAATAATGAAAGCATTATACGATAATGGATTTGACGGTTATATAAGACCAGACCACGGAAGAATGATATGGGGTGAGACAGGCCGTCCAGGTTATGGTCTGTTTGACAGAGCACTCGGTGCAACATATTTAAATGGGCTTTGGGAAGCAATTTCAAAGGCTGATAATAAATAATAATTAAGCCAGAATCAAAAGGTCTTTTACCCACATGGATCTGTTCACAGGTGGGTAAAAGACCTTTTTGACATGTCCTACAGGCAGAATGTGTGATTTAGTCACAAAATATTACAATATAATATTATGGATATAAAAAGCAGGAACCGTTGCAATAAGACAAATTTATACAAAATATAGATGTTTAACAGTAATGTATTCTATATAATGTATGGATTTTCGTTAATGCGACAGTTCCTGCTTTGTTAAATAACAAGTATATTTAATTTGCTGTATTTTTTTAATAACAATATATTTAATTTGCTGTATTTTTTAATATAACAACAGATACAATTCTTATAAGCCAGTAGATTGGAAGCAAAAAAGGCATTTTATCAAGTATCGGATATTTTTCTTTCATTTCACGCATAGGAAGGAATACTTTTTCTTTTGCGATGCTATTATCTCCCTGCGCTGATTCGTTATCTTTATTTGTATCTGTTTTTTTTGTTGTAGTCTGATTTTTTCCTGCAGAATTATCTTTTGAAAGTTCATTCATTCGCTCGCTGTATTTCTGGAATGTCTGAGACCTGTAATTTTCAAATAAATGTGTACTTATATGATTATATATTTCATTATCATCTTTATCTTCTAATTTACCATCAAACCAGATTTTGGCAAATTCTTCCATATAGAAAGCAAAAAGCTGAAGATTAAGCTGGCTTAACT
>CAJJNI010000151.1 GCA_905193085.1 uncultured Lachnospiraceae bacterium
GAAGATATCACGTGAAGCAAGAAGCATGCCTGCAAATACAAGCTCTTTAACACCATTTGCATTTGCACCCGGTGTATTAAATACTACGATACCTTTTTCTGCACATTTATCTAATGGAATGTTATTAACACCTGCACCTGCTCTTGCAATTGCATGTAATGTATCAGGGAGTTCAAGGTCATGCATTGCTGCACTTCTTACTAAAACTGCATCTGAATCTTTTAACTCTTCTGTTTTCTCATACTTATCTGTAAATAAATTTAAGCCTATAGGAGCAATAGGATTTAAGCAACTATATTTATACATTTATTTTTTCCTTCTTTCAGCTTTTATTTTAAATTTTCTTTTTCAAATTTCTTCATGAATTCTACAAGCTTCTCCACACCTTCAATTGGCATAGCATTGTAAATACTTGCTCTCATTCCGCCAACTGTTCTGTGTCCCTTTAAGTTTTCAAAGCCTGCTTCTTTAGCTTCTTTTACGAATTTAGCATCAAGGTCAGCATCACCTGTTACGAAAGGAACATTCATAAGTGAACGGTCTTCTTTTACAACTGTGCCCTTGAATAATTTGCTTTCGTCAAGAAAATCATAAAGAATCTTTGCTTTCTTTTCATTGCGTTCTTTCATTACAGATAAACCGCCCATTTTCTTGAGCCATTTAAATACTTTACCGCAAATATAAATACCATATGCAGGTGGTGTATTATATAAAGAATCTGCATCTGCATGTGTCTTGTATTTAAGCATTGTAGGTGTACCCTCAAGTACATCATCAGTAATTAAATCTTCTCTGATAATAACGATAACAACACCTGCAGGACCAATATTTTTCTGAACGCCGCCATATATAACACCATATTTGGTAACATCTACAGGCTCAGACAAAAAGCAGGAGGAAACATCTGCCACAAGTGTCTTTCCTTTTGTATTTGGAAGTGTTTTATATTTTGTACCATAAATTGTATTATTCTCACAGATATATACATAGTCTGCATCTTCACTTATTGGCAAATCTGAACAATCCGGTATGTAAGAGAATGTCTTGTCTTCTGAACTTGCAATCTTGTTTGCCTTACCATACTTACATGCTTCCTGATAAGCTTTCTTAGCCCACTGACCTGTTACAATGTAATCTGCAACTTTGTTTTTCATTAAATTCATAGGTATCATTGCAAACTGCTGAGAAGCACCACCCTGTAAAAATAACACTTTGTAATTGTCAGGAATGTTCATAAGCTCTCTTAAATCTTTCTCTGCTGTTTTGATAATGTCATCATATGCTTTTGAACGATGACTCATTTCCATAACAGACATTCCTGTTCCATTGTAATCAAGCATTTCATCTGCTGCTTCTTGTAACACTTCTTCCGGAAGTACTGCCGGACCTGCTGAAAAATTATAAACTCTACTCATTTTTTTGTTTCCTCCATTTTGATATTTATTATCAGGCTGATGCTTACATTTATTTTATCCTGCATTATATGCAAACAACAGCAAGAATAGTCACTTATTACTTTATGCAACTGAAGTATTTATTTAATCAAATTTAACTTTACCACTCTTAATATCTTCTGCATCAAAGCATTCTTCTATAGGAGCTCCAGGGCCTGCCATAGGGAATACCTTATCGTCTGAATCAATTATACAGTCAAGAACTACCGGTCCGTTTTCCTCTAATGCTTTCTGCAGTGCGTCCTGTAATTCTTCTTTTGTAGTAACACGATATGCTTTCGCACCAAGTCCTTCTGATACTTTAACAAAATCTACTGCATCATTAAGAACTGTTGATGAATATCTCTTTCCATAGAAGAGTGTCTGCCACTGACGGACCATACCAAGAACATGATTGTTAATTACAACCTGTATAAGCGGAATCTGATATCTTGAGGCTGTGGCAATCTCATTAAGATTCATTCTGAAACAACCGTCACCGGCAATATTAATTACCTGTTTTTCAGGACGGCCTACCTGTGCACCGATAGCTGCACCAAGACCATATCCCATTGTTCCAAGACCACCTGATGTTATAAGTGTTCTGCTGCTTGTATATTTATAATACTGGCTCGCCCACATCTGATGCTGTCCTACATCAGTCGTTATAATGGCTTCACCCTTTGTTGCCTTATAAATTTCTTCTATAATCTGAGGTCCTGTAAGAGAATTTTTATCATAACTTAAAGGATATTCTTTTTCGTAATTCTGAAGATATGTAATCCACTCATCATGTTTTGCCTCATTTACCATCGGAGTAAGCTTCTGTAAAACTTCCTTAACATCACCGATTACACTTGCTGATGTAGGAACATTTTTATTAATCTCCGCTGCATCTACATCTATATGCAAGACTTTTGCATTTTTTGCAAACATTTTGGTATTTCCTGTTACACGGTCTGAAAATCTTGCTCCAAGCGTGATAAGCAGATCACATTCAGTTACACCATGGTTAGATGTCTTTGTTCCATGCATTCCAAGCATTCCTGTATATAATTCATCAGTTCCCGGAAATGCTCCTTTACCCATAAGAGTATCACATACAGGAGACTGAATCTTTTTAACAAATTTCATCAATTCTTCTGATGCACCTGAAATATTTACACCACCACCAACAAATACATAAGGTTTTTCTGATGCATTTATTAACTCTGCAGCCTTCTTTAAATCTTCTTCTGAAATTGTCGAAGTTACACGCTCAATCGGTTCAGGCTTCACAGGAGTATATTCTGTAACATTTGCAGTTACATCTTTTGTTATGTCAACCAATACCGGACCCGGTCTTCCTGACTGGGCTATTTTAAAAGCTCTTCTTATTGTAGGAGCAAGCTGTTCTATATCTTTTACAATAACACTGTATTTTGTAATAGGCATTACAACACCTGCTATGTCTACTTCCTGAAAAGTATCTTTACCAAGTAATGAAACGCCTACATTTGCTGTAATTGCAACGAGTGGCACTGAATCCATATTAGCTGTTGCAATGCCGGTTACAAGGTTAGTTGCGCCCGGTCCGCTTGTGGCAAGACATACACCGACTTTACCTGTTGCTCTTGCATATCCATCTGCCGCATGAGAAGCTCCCTGCTCATGAGATGTCAGATAATGCTTAATTTCACTGTGCTTATATAAAGCATCATATACATTTAAAATTGTTCCGCCAGGATAACCAAATACAGTATCTACACCCTGTTCTTTCAAACATTCAATTACTATTTCCGAACCATTTAACTGCATCTTCACACTTTCCTTCCGTATTATATTTCAGGTGTCTTAAGAACAGCACCCATATTTCCGCTTGTAACTAATGATGCGTATCTTCTTAAATAACCTGTTGTAACTTTTGGCTCTCTTGGCTGCCATTTTGCTTTTCTGGCTGCCATCTCTTCATCTGATACATCTATATCAAGTTTCATATTAGGTATATCTATTTTAATGATGTCTCCTTCTTCTACTAAAGCGATAGGACCACCTACTGCTGCTTCAGGAGAAACATGACCGATTGAAGCACCTCTTGAAGCACCTGAGAATCTTCCGTCTGTTATAAGTGCAACACTTGAACCTAATCCCATTCCTGCAATTGCAGATGTAGGATTTAACATTTCTCTCATACCAGGTCCACCCTTTGGTCCTTCATAACGGATTACAACAACATCGCCTTCTGCAATCTTACCACCCTTGATTGCTGCAATTGCATCTTCTTCGCAATCAAATACTCTTGCAGGTCCTTCATGAACCATCATTTCTTCTACAACAGCAGAACGCTTTACAACGCTTCCGTCCGGAGCAAGATTTCCTTTTAATACTGCAAGACCACCTGTCTTACTGTATGGATTATCTACAGGACGGATAACTTCAGGATTCTTGTTGACTGCATTCTTAATGTTCTCTCCTACAGTCTTTCCTGTCACTGTCATACAGTCTGTATTTAAAAGTCCTATATCCGCAAGTTCTTTCATAACTGCATATACACCGCCGGCTTCATTCAAATCTTCCATATATGTAGGACCTGCCGGTGCAAGATGACAGAGGTTAGGTGTTTTCTCACTTATTGGATTAGCAAATGAAATATCGAAATCAAATCCGATTTCATGAGCAATTGCAGGAAGATGAAGCATTGAGTTAGTTGAACAGCCAAGTGCCATATCTACCGTAAGTGCATTCATGATTGCATCTTTTGTCATTATATCTCTTGGACGGATATTCTTATTATACATATCCATAACTGCCATACCAGCATGTTTTGCAAGCTTGATTCTTTCTGAATATACGGCAGGAATTGTTCCGTTACCGCCAAGACCCATACCAAGTGCTTCTGTTAAGCAGTTCATTGAGTTAGCAGTGTACATACCTGAACATGAACCACATGTAGGACATACCTTTTCCTCGAATTCACGGACTTCTTCCACAGTCATCTTTCCGGCTGCATTCGCACCAACTGCTTCAAACATTGATGAAAGGCTTCTCTTCTGTCCTTTAACATGACCTGCAAGCATTGGACCACCTGAAACAAACACTGTTGGAACATTGATTCTTGCTGCTGCCATCAAAAGTCCGGGAACATTCTTATCACAGTTAGGAACCATAACGAGTGCATCAAACTGGTGAGCAAGTGCCATACACTCTGTTGAATCTGCAATCAAATCTCTTGTTACAAGAGAATATTTCATTCCAATATGACCCATTGCAATACCGTCACAGACAGCTATTGCAGGAAACACTACAGGCACACCGCCTGCTTCTGCAACACCGAGCTTGACTGCATTGACAATTTTATCTAAGTTCATATGTCCTGGTACAATTTCATTGTAAGAGCTTACAATACCGACCATAGGTTTTTTCATTTCTTCTTCTGTAAAGCCTAATGCGTTAAAAAGACTTCTGTGAGGAGCCTGCTGCATACCACTTTTTACATTATCACTTTTCATGATATTCACACCTTTCTTACTTTTCTAAATTCTTTCGCATATTAAATCGCCCATCCTGGCTGTTCCGACAAGAGTTACTTTATCCTTGTCTTCATCAGACTGTGGCATAATATCTATTGTTCTGTAATTATCTTTAAGGACATTTCTTACAGCATTCTCAACTGCATCTGCTTCTTTGTCTAAATCAAAGCTGTATCTTAACATCATTGCGGCAGAAAGAATTGTTGCTATAGGATTTGCAATTCCTTTTCCTGCAATATCAGGTGCTGAACCGCCGCTTGGTTCATAAAGTCCGAATTTTGTCTCATTAAGACTTGCAGATGATAACATTCCAATTGAACCGGTTACCATACTTGCTTCATCTGACAAAATATCACCGAACATATTTTCTGTCAGAATAACATCAAACTGTGCCGGGTTTTTAACAAGCTGCATTGCGCAGTTGTCAACAAGCATATGCTCATATGTAACTTCTGGATAATCCTTTGCAACTTCTTCTACAATCTTTCTCCAGAGTCTTGATGAATCAAGCACATTTGCCTTATCTACACTTGTAACTTTTTTGCGTCTTTTCATTGCAATATCAAAACCACGGACTGCAATGCGGCGAATTTCCTCTTCATTGTATTTCAAAGTGTCTATTGCTGTCATGACACCGTCAATTTCTTTTGTCTCACGATTTCCAAAATAAAGACCGCCTGTAAGTTCACGCATAATCATCATATCAAAACCGTCTCCGATAATATCATCTCTCAACGGACATGCTTCTTTTAATTCCTCATACAGATACGCCGGTCTTAGGTTAGCAAAAAGATTTAATGATTTTCTTAATTTAAGAAGTCCTGCCTCCGGTCTCTTCTCCGGCGGGAGCTTATACCACGGAGATGTTGCAGTATTTCCACCAATTGAACCCATCAAAACAGCATCTGAAGCTTTTGCTGTAGCAATTGCCTCATCTGTCAAAGGAACTCCATGCACATCTATTGAAGCACCACCCATTAAAATGTGTTCATAATTGAACCTATGTCCAAACTTCTCTGCAACTTTATCCAAAACTTTCTTAGCTTCTGTTACAATTTCCGGTCCTATTCCGTCTCCGGAAATGACTGCAACATTATAATTCATACAAATCTTCCTTTCCTGTGTAAAGTTTTCAATATCCAACTACTTATTTTTGGGTATTTTAAAACATTGTATATAATTATAGAACATGTTTGGGATTTTTTCAATAC
>CAJJNI010000152.1 GCA_905193085.1 uncultured Lachnospiraceae bacterium
TGTGTTCTTTGTGCATCTGTGTCAGAAAAAACATTACGATTTGTCACACATAAATGACACTAAGGATACTTTCCTGGAAGGTGTAATGGCAGAATTTCTTGAGTCTGAATCGGTAAATGAAAATCAAAATAATTATGTAAACCTGTCATTTGATATTCAAATGCAGTCTGATAAGATAATATCATTAGGAGATAGCAATGAAATAACTTCGTTTGAGATACTTGTATAGTGTTGGTTTTATGGTAAGATTAATAAACAAAAAGGAGATAACACAATGGACGAACGGAATTTAGAGAAGGCACTTGAGATTGTCTCAGCTCTTATTTCAGGTGAGGAAGTAGGAAGGGGCGTTAAAAAAAATCTGTCACTTTATGACAGTTATGAGAGCAGCAGTGAAGTGTATGAGCTTGTTCATAAAATATTGAAAAGTTTTAATATAAATCTGTATGAGTATAAGGAATCTCTTTATATAACAGCGGGCGAGAAAAACAGGGTCTTTGGGTATTCAAATGAAGAACTCAAGAAAGCATTGGGATTAAAGCTTAACCGTGAGTTGTATCTGTGTTATTTTATAATTTATAATATAATGACAAATTTTTACAAAGATACGGCCTCTGATACAATGGCTGAATTTATAAGAATTGATGAGACAATACATCTGGTTGACGATTCACTTGCGGCAGTAGTTAAGAAGCTTGAGACTTCGCCTTTTGAAGAGTCAGATGAGGAGAGTTTCCGCTCATTGGCACTGTTGTGGGAAGATTTGCCGATAATGTCAGGTGAAGAAGCCACAATGCGTGCGGCAAGAAGTTCAAAGGCTGGATATGTTAAAGTTGTATTTAATTTTCTTGTATCTCAGGACCTTTTTATAGAAAACAATGAAAGATATTATCCAAAAGACAGAATGAGAGCACTGCTTGAAAATTATTTTGAAGAATATCAGGGTAAGCTCCATGAATTAATTAAGTTAGGAGAGAATGAAGATGCCACATATTAACAGAATCCGTGTAAATAATGTAAAATATAATTTTGGTACGCAAAGCTATGATGATTTTGTTATGCGTCTTTCAGGAAAAAATACAATATATGATTTGGCAAATGGCGGTGGAAAAAGTGTATTAATGCTTTTACTGCTTCAAAATATGATACCGAATTGTACATTAGATGAAAAACAGCCAATCGAAAAGCTTTTCAGGGCGGGCAATGATAATAAGGTAATACATTCTCTTATTGAGTGGAAATTAAGTCCTGTTCATGTAAAAGATGGTTTTAAATATATGACAACAGGCTTTTGTGCGAGAAAGGCAAAAGAAGATTCAGCCGATGAAAAACAGCGTTCAACAGCACCTGTAGAATACTTTAATTACTGTATTTTTTATCGTGAGGTCAATGCAAATGATATTGTAAATCTGCCGCTTGTTTCAAATGGTGAGAAAGTGACTTATCAGGGGCTTAAGAATTATCTTAGAGAATTAGGTAAAAAAGATTATAGCCTGATGGTCTATATATTTGATAAAAAAGGCGACTATCAGAGGTTTGTCAGCCAGTATGGAATATATGAAAGTGAATGGGAACTGATTCGTGGAATAAATAAGACCGAAGGGCATGTCAGAACATTTTTTGAGACAAACTATAAAACAACAAGAAAAGTTGTTGAAGATTTATTTATAGAAGACATAATTGAGAAATCATATAAGACCAGATGGGAAGAAGAAGACGGACAGAATATTGCAAAAACGCTTCTTGATATTAAAGATAAGCTCGTTGAACTTGCAAAGAAGAAAGGCGAGATAGAGCATTTTGACCATCAGGCAGATGCACTTGCAGCATTTTGTGAGAGACTCCATTCAATGAGGGGAATTTATGAAGAGAAAGCCGGTTATGAAGAAGCTCTTGTAAAAACATCACGCACAGTAAATTCACGGTTTGCAGGAATGAAAGCAGAATTTGAGGAGGACAGTGCGAAGCTTGAAGAGTTTAATCACAAGCTTACAGAAATTGAAAAAGAAATTGAGCAGGGTAAAATTGCAATAGAAGAATCATATTACAATGACTTGTTAGAAGAGACTAACAATCTTAAGAATCAATGTACTGCAATGGAAGAAGATTACAAAGCAAGGGAGAAGAAACTGCTTTTGTGTGAAGCCGCCAACAGTTATTTTGAATATATTGAAAATGAGAAGCTTATGAAAATTCAAAATAATGCAATTTTTGATATGACAGGCGGAAATGGAGATTTACTTGAGGAGCTGCATGCATTATCGTATCATTTAACTAAGATAGAAAATAGTGAATTGAATGAAGCTGAAGATAAATGCAGAGAACTTGAGATGGAATATAACAAGTGTCTGGTTGCATATGACGAATATGAAGCGCTTGAAAAGAAGAAGCATACACAGCTTGCCATTGCAAAAAATGAGCTTGAAAAAAATGAAAAAGCAGCCAAAGAAGCAGGAAGAAAACTGGAAGAGAAGAGACAGTTGTCAAATCTTGCTCTTGCAGAAGATGTGTATGAAGAAATTAAGCGAAAAGAAAATATGCTTTTGCAGACAAAAGATGAAACAGCACAGCTAAGAAGCAGTGAACGCTCATTTATTGAAATGCTTGCACGCATGGAAACACGAAAGAAGCAAAGTGATGAGCAGTTAAACAATCTTGAAAAAAGAAGAAATGAGTGCAGACAAAAGCTTGATAATGCAAATGAGTTATTAGAAAATGTGCGCAAAATAGAGCTTATTTATAAAGAGACAGATGAGGAATTACTTAGAATAATAGAGCAGTCTTACAGAAATAACAATAACAGATTAGCACAGCTTGAAGAAGAAAATGTTCAGTTAAATAACAGAATTTTCAAACTTCAGGATAATGGTAAAGAAAATGTTTTAAGTGAAAATAAAGATTTTATGCATCAGGTACTTTCCTATATTAAAAGACATTATGATGAAAATGCCATGCTTGGAGAAGATTTTATCTCAACTATGGATAGTGATGAATGCAGGGAATTATTTTTAGAAATACCATATATCACCGGAACTATTGTTATGCACGAAAATCTTGAAGCTGCATCAATGGACGAAACGCTCTGCTACAAAATTCCACAAAACCAAAATGTTGTGCTTCTTCTTGCAGATAAATCATCAGAGATAAAATATGATGGGAAAAACATGTCAGTCATAGCCAACATGCCAATTAGCCTTATTGAAGATGATAAGAGACATATTTTGATAAATAAGATTGAGACAGAAATTGGTGAAAATGAAAAACAGATAGAAAATCTCAGGCAGAAAGTTACTAATTTGAGAGATGATTTGTTTGTTGTAGAAAAATATCTGCACAATGACAAAGCAGAGTCTCAGAAATTGAAGGAAGAATATGCCTCTTTAAACGAAGAGTCAAACAGAATAATAGAAGAAAGTGAAAGTTTTGCTGTAAATTACAGTGCACAAAAAAACGCACTTGCACAATGCAGTGAGAAAATAGAAAATAATGAATCCATACAGAAAAACATAATGGAAGAGTTAAAAGTTCTGGAAGATGTCAGAGAATCTTATGCTAATTATGCTGCTTTGGATAATGTCATAGCTTCAGTGAAAAAAGAAATATCAGAGTATGAAAAAGAGCTTACAAAGGCAGCTGATGATTTACACAAAGCCACAAGAGAAGTTGAAAATCTTTCAGGAAAACTTGATGTGTGCCGCAAAAATATTGCTTTGCATAAAGAAGCACTCGCCCGTTATGCTGCGTATAAAACAGACAAAGAATATCCTGATATAGAAGTAGATAAAGAGGATTTAGAGCAGATTTTTGGCGGAAAAGTTCTTGCTTTTGAAGAGAAAAACAGTGATATATCAGACAAAAAGAAAATGGCAGAGTTATACAGAAGCCAGATGCAGAAAAATGAAGCAGACATAAAATATAAAAATTTTACTGTAGAAGAGTTATCGCAGTATGCGCAGACAGGAACAATTTCAATTATGTCAATGGAAGAGCTGGCTGCAGAAAAAGAAAAATTATCAAGAGCCAGAAACCGTTATGAAGACATGATAAGAGAGTCTGCGCATAAACAGTCACAGTTTGACAGACAGGTAGGTACACTTGAGCATGGAAAGAGAAGCTATCATGACAAGTTTGGAGAAGATTATGCTAATCAGAAAGCAGGGGAGCCGCTTTTAGGTCTCCAGAAATTTGTATCAGAAGGAAGTGCCAGATTAAAACTTGCAAAGGCTGAGGGTGATGTTTTAAGACAGAAATTAAGAACGAGAGAGAAAGAACTTATTTCAATTGAAGCATTAAGTTCAGAACTTGCCAATCTGATAGAAAATTATGATATCCGCGTGGACGCATACAGTGGTGAACTTCCACCGGATACTGACCTTGCAGCAGAATGTAAGAAGGTAAGAGGCGATTATCAGAGATTATCAAAGCAGGAACAGAAATGTAGAGAAAGTTTTGAAAAAGATAAAGCACAGCTGATAGAAACCCTTAATCTGCTTGAGGCAGAAGAACTTGCGGTAGAAGTATCGAAACAGCTTGTAAATCCTGCAAATGTAAAAGATGTTGAGCGGTATATAGAAAATTTAAATGAAACAATAAGCTTTATCAGACTTGAAAAATCACGAATAAATCAGAGCATTGAGCATATGGAAATTATGAAAGAAAATTTTGTAAGACAGTGCATGCAGACCTGTGTGAGTATCAAGGAAAGTCTCGAAAGACTTCCGAAGCTTTCAAATATTGTGCTTGATGGAAAGTCTATAAGTATGGTACAACTTCATATTCCATATATTGATGAAAGTGAATATGAGCAGGCAATGGATAATTATATCTCTATGGTTGTAGAAAATGTGGACGCATTGCCGACACCGGCAGAGAGAATCAAATATATCCGCAGCCAGTTAGCATGGAAACGCCTGTTTTCAGTTCTTGTAAAAGATATGGATAAAATAAAGCTTAATCTTTACAAACGGGAAAGAATAAAAGAACAGAGCCGGTATTTAAAATATGAAGAAGCAGTTGGAAGTACCGGACAGTCACAGGGTATATATATCCAGTTCCTCGTCGCTGTAATTAACTATATTTCCAGCATGAATTCCGGCAATGGACAGGGTGAACTTTTAAGAAAAGTAATATTTATAGACAATCCGTTTGGTGCAGCCAAAGATGTATATATATGGGAACCTATATTTGCAATGTTAAAAAGCAATCATGTGCAGCTTATAGTTCCTGCAAGAGGTGTGACCCCGGCCATAACAGGAAGATTTGAAGTAAATTATATTCTTGGCCAGAAAATTATCGGCGGAAAATCACAGACCGTAGTAGTAGACTACAGAAGCCAGGTAGAAGAAGACATGTTGGAATATAAAGAACTTGAATATATACAGTCGACATTTAATTTTGATTAGAGTACTGTAGCATAAAAAAACTATCCGTATTTTGCAAGAGCGAAAGTTCTTTAAATACGGATAGTTTTTTTATGATAAAGCATTTTCCAAGTCATAAAATCACGCCTTAAATTTTTATTATAACGGGTTGATTATACAGCCGCCCCAAGTTCGTTGGTATATGAATCAAACGGTAATCGCCACCTCTTTTTATTTTTACACCAAGTATTGTCTCCAAAAAAGTTTTGCAATATTTGAGATTGCTCATAATAATCCCAAACATGTAGTTATCCTTAAGCGTAAGCTCTTCATATAGTTTTTATCGCTTCTTGCAGTAAAGGTAACAACTGCTTTTGCACAGTTAACCAGACCGGAAAGAGCAACTGCTTTTTCAGCAAAAATCACAGAAATGATAAAAATACAAGTCTGTAATTGGATGGCTTCTCAAGCTGGATTCATTCAGTCTATATTCAGTGATTTATGCTGGGAAAGTTGAGTTAATAATGTTAAATAATATATATTTTTTGTTGATTTTTTGGAGCTTTTTGTTTAATATATGTCTTATAGGATTATTTATTAAAAAATTGGATGAATTATAATGTGGGGGGGGATTATTTGAATAAAAAATTAAAAGTCTGTCTTATTGTTTTAGTTGTATTAATTA
>CAJJNI010000153.1 GCA_905193085.1 uncultured Lachnospiraceae bacterium
CAATAAATTCTTTGAATGAACAAGTATTGAAAAGGGGCGTATTAAAAGGATATAAAACAATTAAAAAATTAAATATTTAGAATTTAATTTTGAAATGTTATTTTGAACAAAAGTATTTCCGGAGGGTACACCATTATGAATTTTAATTATAAAAAACTAAATAACCTCTTTCTTAGTCAGAGTTACACTGATGCATGGGAGGATTATCAGAGAAGCCTTAGAAAACCGAGTTTTATAAAGTGGGATTTTGTTATTTTAACAGCGTCTAATGAAGAGCAGGCATGTGCTTATAGAGCGCAGCTGCAAAATCGAATTGATAGAGGTTTGCTTCCGGTACAGACGCATTATGCAGTTCTTCCTGATCCTGATGGAAAAAGAGTTGGCTCAGGTGGAGCTACATTAAATGTTATGAAATATATAGCAGAAATGTCAGATGAGAATGATGATGATTATTTTAAAAATAAGAGAATTCTTGTAATTCACTCAGGTGGTGACAGTAAAAGAGTTCCGCAGTATTCAGCCTGTGGAAAATTATTTTCGCCTGTGCCAAGAGAGCTTCCAAACGGTAATCCGTCAACATTATTTGATGAGTTTATAATAGGTATGTCCGGTTTTCCTTCACGCATAAGAGAGGGTATGCTTGTACTTTCAGGAGATGTGTTATTGTTGTTTAATTCTCTTCAGGTAGATACTCAGTTTAAAGGGGCTGCTGCTATTTCTATAAAGGAGCATGTATCAACAGGTAAAAACCATGGTGTATTTTTAAATGATGGTAATGATTATGTTGAGCGTTTTTTACATAAACAGTCAGAAGAAAAATTAAGTGAAATGGGTGCTGTCAATAAGCAGGGATATGTTGATTTGGATACAGGGGCTGTTTTAATGGATTCTGAATTACTTAATGCACTGTTTTCTTTAATAAGTACTAATAATAAATTGGACAAGAATAAATTTGAACAGTTTGTAAATGAAAAGGCAAGAATAAGTTTTTATGGAGATTTTCTTTATCCTTTAGCAAAAAAATCGTCATTAGAACAATATTTACTTGAAGCACCGGAAGGGTCTTTTTGTAGTGAATTGGAAGAATGCCGGAAGCAGATATGGAATGTTATTTCTAAATTTAACATGAAGTTGATATGTCTTTCGCCTGCTGAATTTATTCATTTTGGAACAACAAAAGAGCTCCTAAAGTTAGTAACAGAGGATGTTTCAGATTATGAATTTTTAGATTGGAAGAAATCGGTTAGTTCAAATTGTGATACACAAACTTATGCAGTGCATAATTCTTTTGTGTGTGATACGGCGTCTGTATCTGATGGTTCTTATATAGAAGACAGTTATGTTGGAGAAAATACTATAGTTGGAAATAATACAATATTGTCAAATGTATGTGTCAGCGGAGAGAAAATACCGTCCAATATTGTACTTCATGGTCTGAAATTAGCTGATGGAAATTATGTTGTGCGTGTCTATGGAATAAATGATAATCCAAAGAGTATGCTTGAAAAAAATGGATTGTTTATATCTGGAAAATTAACTGACATACTTAGCAATAATAATATTAAGATAAATGAAATTTGGGATAATGAAGAGCATTATTTGTGGACCGCTAAGCTTTATCCGGTGTGTTGCGATTTGTTACAGGCAGTTTCATATGCTCTTATTTTATATAAAATCAGTTCTAATCAGGCTTCTGAAGAGGAAATCAGTTCGTGGAAAAAAGTAAGAAGAATGAGTCTGGAAGAGAGTTTTAATAATGCAGATGTTCGTGCTATTCTTCCGTGGAAAGAGAAATTAAATGATAAAATTGTTGTAGAAAAATTTTTAAATAAAATTAAAAATGGCATATATTATGAAGATATTTATGATGTTTTTGGCAGTAATGGACTTAGTAAAAGAAGATATGAGCTTATAATTCAGGCAGCAAAAAGTGCTGATTTTAATATTTCAATAAGAATATATTATTATTTGTCACGCATAATGAAGAAAGAAAGATTGACTTTTGACGGTATTTCTTATGACCAGATTGAAAAAAAGTGTTTTGACAGTATACAGAATGAAATTTCAGCAGGAAGCAGTGTATATAGCCAGATTAATCCGTGTGCGAAAATTTCTAAAGAGGAAGTTAATATAGAGCTTCCTGTGCGTGTTAATTGGGGTGGTGGTTGGACTGACACACCTCCATATTGTAACGAGTGTGGAGGAATTGTGTTAAATGCTGCATTGAAATTGAATGGAGATGCACCGGTTAAGGTTACTGTTAGAAAGATTAGTGAATATAAGATTGAATTTGAAAGTCAGGACATTGGAGTGCATGATATTTTTGAGGATATAAATGAGTTAAGGGATTGTCATAATCCATTTGATTCTTTTGCTTTGCATAAAGCTGCGTTAATTGCGTGTGGTATAGTTTCTCAATCAGATGATGGGAAGAGTCTTGAAGATGTGTTACGGGAAATTGGTGGAGGGATTTATCTTTCTACACAAGTAGTTAATGTGCCTAAAGGTTCGGGGCTTGGCACAAGCAGTATTCTTGCAGGAGCATGTGTTAAGGCTATATATGAATTTTTAGGATATCAGCTAAAAGACGAAGATATATATGATATTGTTCTGCATATGGAACAGATAATGAGTACAGGTGGAGGTTGGCAGGACCAGGTTGGAGGTCTTACAACCGGAATAAAACTAATAACTTCACATCCTGGAATAAAACAGCATTTAAAAGTAGAAAATTTATCAGTAACACAGGAAAATATGCAGGAATTAAATGAGCGTTTTGCACTTATATATACTGGTCAGCGGCGTTTAGCACGAAATTTGCTCAGAGAAGTTGTAGGAAATTATGTAGGAAACCGTCCTGAATCAATAGAAGCTTTAACAGAAATGAAAAAAACAGCATTATTGATGAAATACGAACTTGAATATGGAACTATTGATGGATTTGCAAAATTGCTTAACTATCATTGGGAACTTTCAAAACAGCTTGACGCTGGTTCTACTAACACATGCATTGAACAGATATTTATAGTTTGTGATGATTTAATAGATGGAAAATTTATATCTGGAGCTGGTGGAGGCGGTTTTCTACAGGTGATTTTAAAAAAAGATGTTACACGAGACGAATTACAAAAAAGATTAAAAGCAGTATTTCAGGACAGTGGTGTTGCAGTCTGGGATTGTGAATTAGTGTAAATGAAAACTCTCTCATATAATGGGGGAAGAATTGAAAAATATAGCTATCCTACTTAAATTTCCTTTTTGAATTGAATTTTATGTTGTCTGTGCTATAATAATATCTAGTGTACTGTATCATTGATATTTCGCCAAATAACTTGTATAAATTTCCATCTGCTGCGTTGTCGTCAATCGCCGTAGCCCGCTACGACTCATTCCTCCGCCTTGCAGAACGAAAATTTATCCTGCGTTATTTAGCTGAAAGTCAGTGATACAGTACACTAGCTAAGAAAAGAGGCGAAATATTATGATATTGGTTGATAAAGATATTAAGAGTCGTCACTCTGAGATATTCTGTGAAGGATGTTATAATGAAGCTTGTGTAAATGCAGTGTCATATGATTTACATGTGTTGGGAATTGTTTCAGAAGATGATTTAGTGAGTTCTTATGTTTTGCGTCCAAATGAAGTCATTTTTGTTAAAATGGATGAAAAAATCCATATGCCGAAGGATTTGATGGGGCGTATAGGTGAAAAAAATTCCAGGATAAGACAGGGGCTTGGGGTATCTGGACCGCATTATTTTCCGGGACATGAAACTTATATTTATTTGCGGGTTCAGAACATTACTGCTGGTACAATAAAAATAAAGAAAGGTGATAAAATTGCCCAGATATTTTTTGAGCAATTAAGTGATATGCCTGAACATCCATATAATGAACAGCAGAATGCTTCTTTTAATGAAGAAGACCAGTATAGAGGAATGGCAAAGTATAAGGATGAATATGAAGAACGTATAGGGAAAATAAATAGTGCGAATAATGATTTAGATGAAAAGATTAATCATATATATGCAAATATCTTGACTCTTATGGGAATATTCGTTTCTGTATTTTCTCTAATTACAGTTAATTTCGGTAATTTAGGCAAACAGTTTTCAAATACAAAATATGTAGCAGTTATGAATTTATCTTTAGGTATTGTAATTTGTTTGTTTTTAGGACTGATAATGTTATTTATAAATCATAAAAGCTTCAATAAAAAATTGGTTATTTTTTATGGAGTTGTTATGGTTATTTTGATTGCTGTATTATTAGGAATATTATTGTTTTAACATAACATGTAACAAAACAATTTCAGTGCTTCTGAAATATGATTGGAAGTGCTCTGGTAGTTTCTATGATAACTTTTTGTAATTATACGAAAGCAAACAATAATGGTAATTTTGATGGGGTTAACTATAGGCATATGTTTTGTTTTACAAGACATTTTACAGAAAAGCGAAATAGAAAATAGCTACAACTATAGGAGGATTTCTTATGTACGGACAATTGCTTAAGAAGAATGCTTTGTCCCAGAGACTTGTTGATGAAATTTCCAAATTTGCCAGAAAGTCTGCAATCACGAAAATTGTTCTGTTTGGCTCTCGGGCAAAGGGAACCGGTACGAAAAAAAGTGATGTTGACCTTGCCGTATATGGAGGAGATTTCGATACATTTTATTGGGATATAAAAGAAAATGCACACTCACTTTTGATGTTTGATATAGTTAATGCTGATGAGAAAATTTCTCAAGAATTAAAAGAAGAAATAGAAAGAGATGGTGTTGTAATATATGAAAAAGCTTGATAACTTTTCAAATTGCCTTAAAATTTTAAAGAATGCAGATTTTGAACTGGCAGATAATGATGATATATATAGAACCGGTATTATTGGGCAATTTAATCTGACCTTTGAACTTGCATGGAAAGCTTTGCAAGCAGTATTACGAGTGCATGGTGCAGATGGAGCAGATACAGGCTCCCCAAGAGAAATTCTACAGTTAGGCTACAAATTTAATTTTGTCGAGAATTCTCCTGTATGGTTACTTATGCTGAAAAAGCGAAATCAGTCTGTTCATATATACAATGAGGAAGAGGTTGACGAAATGATTATACTTATTCGTGACAGCTTTATTCCGGCATTTGCTGAGTTAGAAAAAATGTTAGAAGAAAAATTAGAAGAAGCTGATGAAAGTTGGGATTAATAATAATTTAAGCTGTCATATTTGAGTAATCACTAAATTAGAAGGTGCTATAACTATCTTATTATGGCAAATTAAATAAGATATATTTTATGAAAAAGTAGAAGTTTGTAGAAATTTACCGATTCCTCTTGCCTCTTTCGGTTTACAATGCTAGAATACATTAAAAGTAATTGAAGTTCTCTTTTTACATAATCATAATTAAGAAGTTCAATAACGGTTAGTACATTTTATGAGGAAACTTGAATACAGATAAAACTATGATTACATTACATAAGCATAAACTTAATCAATTTGAAAACTTACTTAGTTATTATAATTTTTTTGTCCTTGTCTGATGTAAAAGCTATCTCTATTTTGGGAGATGGCTTTTACATTTAAAAGAGGTGAAAGAATGCAGCTGATATGTGGTGTTCATGGTGTTGGAAAGACTATTTTTGCAAAGACTTTTTGTCAAAAAAAATCACTAAGTTATTATTCAGCAAGTGAATTAATCAGGAAGATGACAGAAAGTCAAATATGCGATTATAAGAAAGTGCAACAGGTTACAGGTAATCAAAAGTTATTATTAGAAGCTTTATCGAAAATAGAAGATAAACAGTACATATTAGATGGTCATTTGTGTTTAATTAATGGACAAAATAAGATAGAACGAATACAAGCTGGAATATTTCAAAAATTGAATATAGAATGTATTTATATTGTCGTTGATAAACCAAAGAAAATACAACAACGATTAAAAGAGCGAGATGACAA
>CAJJNI010000154.1 GCA_905193085.1 uncultured Lachnospiraceae bacterium
CTCATTGACATGATACAGCAACTCCTTCAATCCCTGACCTGTCACTGCTGAAATAGGGAAAATTTCATAACCCTGCGGTTCAAATTCTGCTTTTAATTTTTCCAAAGCATCTGAGTCCTGAAGAACATCTATTTTATTAGCTGCGATTACCTGTGGACGCTTTGAAATATCAGCGTTATAATTTTCCAGTTCTTTATTGATTGCATAAATGTCTTCAATCGGGTCACGTCCTTCAGTAGATGCAGCATCAACAATATGAATCATAACTTTAGTTCTCTCAATATGACGAAGAAATTCATGTCCCAATCCAACACCTTCCGAAGCACCTTCTATAAGTCCTGGAATATCAGCTATAACGAAACCGTTTGCTCCTTCCAAATCAACTACTCCAAGATTTGGTGATAAGGTTGTAAAATGATAGTTTGCAATTTTAGGGCGTGCGTTAGTAACCCTTGACAGTAATGTTGATTTTCCGACATTTGGAAAACCTACAAGTCCGACATCAGCTATAACTTTAAGTTCCATAACAAGAGTAAGCTCCTGAGCCGGTTTACCAGGCTGTGCATACTTTGGAGCCTGCATTGTAGATGTTGCAAAATGCTGGTTTCCAAGACCACCCTTTCCACCTTTAAGCAGAACAACCCTCTTATTATCACCGGACATATCTGCAACTACTTTTCCACTTTCTTCTTCTTTTAAAACAGTTCCTTCCGGCACTTTAATTATAATGTCCTCACCGTTAGCACCGTGACAGTTTCTTTTTCCGCCCTCTTCTCCGTCTTTTGCACTGTATTTTCTTTTATGTCTGAAATCTGCAAGTGTATTTAAACCTGGGTCAATCTCAAAAATAACATCTCCTCCGTGGCCGCCGTCACCGCCGTCTGGACCTCCATTAGGAACATATTTTTCTCGTCTAAAGCTTACATGTCCATTGCCGCCTTTTCCTGAACGCACAAAAATCGTTGCTTTATCTGCAAACATAATTCACACCTTCTTTACTTAATTTATTACTTTTATTACAAAAAGGGCTTCAAACCGTTAGATTTGAAGCCCTGTAATCTTATTCGCTTACTGGATAAATAGAAACCTGTTTCTTGTCTCTACCCTTTCTTTCAAAACGAACAACTCCATCTACTAATGCAAATAAAGTGTCATCTCCACCACGACCTACATTAAGACCTGGATGAATCTTTGTTCCACGCTGTCTGTAAAGAATATTACCGGCTTTTACGAACTGACCGTCTGCTCTTTTAGCACCAAGTCTCTTAGCCTCTGAATCTCTACCGTTCTTTGTAGAACCAACACCTTTTTTATGAGCAAAATACTGAAGGTTCAAGTTTAACATATCATTACACCTCCTCGGTTATTAATCGGAAATACTTATTAGAATACTGTTCTGAAATGCTCTCAAGCCCCAGAACAAGTGTATCAAGCAAAAGCGCTGTCTCTTTAGACAAGCCATTTTCAAAACGACAATCTATAAGACCTTCTTCTTCATTAGTTACAATCTTCATCTTATCCTTATCACATGTGAACACTTCTATGGCATTCAATGTATTTATAAAAAGAACAGATACGGCAGAACACACAATATCATAACCCGAACTGGCATAACCTGCATGTCCTATTGCCTGTACTAACTTATATTCTTCTGCTTTATTTTTTCTAATCGTTACAGTAATCATAATTCTAAAAATTAAGCTGTAATTGATTCAATCTTAACTTTAGTAAACTGCTGTCTGTGACCGTTCTTTTTATGGTATCCAGATTTTCTCTTGTACTTGTAAACGATTACTTTCTTAGCTTTTCCTTCACAAACTACAGATGCTGTTACTTTAGCTCCGGCTACTGTTGGTGTACCAACCTTTAAATCACCATCGCTAACTGCAAGAACCTGATCGAATACAACTGATTCTCCAGCTTCTACACCGAGTTTTTCAACATTAATGATATCGCCTTCGGCTACTTTGTACTGTTTACCACCTGTTGCAATAATTGCGTACATATGGCACCTCCTATTATCATTACTCGCCAACTTTGGTGTCCGTATGGAACTTATACCTCGTTGTGCGGCATACCTGTATATCTTAACATTCAATATTTGAATTGTCAAGTATGATTTTTAAATATTTTGCAAAATATATTCCAAAATTTTCTTCATTATCTGCAATATCTGTGCATTTTCCCTGAATTTGTATTCATACTGATGTATTCAGAATTATGAAAATGGATTTTCTGTCTTATATAACATTCCTGCAGGCTGATTGAATCCGATATCTTCAACATCTAAGTATTTAAACACTTCAAAAAGTGATTTACCGAAATGTCCAAATGCAACAGCTCCATGATGAGGATAATTCTTCTCAATAAGTACATGACGGTAGAATCTTCCCATCTGCGGAATTGCAAAAATACCAATACCACCAAATGATCTTGTAGCAACAGGAAGAACTTCTCCTTCAGCTACATAAGCTGTAAGATGTGCATCAGCTGTGCTCTGGAGTCTGAAGAATGTGATTTCACCAGGAATGATATCACCTTCAAGAGTACCTCTTGTAATATTTGGCTCCTGATTTGGCTCAAGAGATCTTGCCATAATCATCTGATTCTTCATTGTACAACTTGATAATTTCTTAGAGCATGTATTTCCACAATGGAATCCCATAAATGTATCTTTAAGTGTATAATCAAATTTACCTTTAATATCTTCTTCATATAAATCAGCAGGAACTGAATTGTTAATATCAAGAAGTGTAACTGCATCTTCGCTGATACATGTTCCGATATACTCGCTTAAAGCACCGTAAATATCTACTTCACATGATACAGGAATTCCTCTTCCTGTAAGACGACTGTTTACATAGCATGGCACAAAACCGAACTGTGTCTGGAATGAAGGCCAGCATTTATTAGCAAAACATACGAAATCTCTTGAACCTTTATGAGCTTCTGCCCAGTCAAGTAATGTAATTTCATACTGTGCAAGCTTTGGAAGTATTCCAGGCATCTTATTTCCATCACCGAGTTCTTCTTCCATTTCTTTAACAACAGCGTCAATTCTCTCATCACCTGCATGTTCATTAAATGCCGCATATAAATCAAGTTCTGAATTTTCTTCTATTTCAACACCTAAATTATATAACTGCTGAATAGGAGCATTACATGCAATAAAGTCCTGAGGACGAGGTCCGAATGATATAATTTTTAAGTTCTTAAGACTGATAACAGTACGTGCTATAGGCTTAAATTCGTTAATCATGTCAGCAACTTCACTTGCTGTTCCAACAGGATATTCAGGAATATAAGCTTTAACACCTCTTATCTTAAGGTTATAGCTTGCATTAAGCATACCACAATATGCATCACCACGACCGCCTACAAGATTATTTCCTGTCTCTTCTGCGGCTGCCACAAACATTACAGGACCATCAAATTCTTTAGCAAGTAAAACTTCTGATGATTCAGGTCCGAAATTTCCAAGATATACAACTAATGCATTAACGCCTGCTTCTTTAACTTCTGCTAATGCCTTTCTCATATGTACTTCATTTTCAATTGTTGTAGGACATTCATAAATGTCACCATATGAAGCTGTAAAAGCCTTAACAACAGCCTGTCTTCTCTTTATTGATAATTCCATCGGAAAACAGTCACGACTTACAGCAACAATACCTAATTTTAACTGTGCAATATTGTTCACTTTACATTCCTCCATAAGAATTTTTTCGTTTTAAAGAGCTGTCTTGCAGCTCATCGTGAGTATAATTCACACTGTTTTAATTATAGCACAGCTTATTGAAAAAATAAATACATTTTATCAATAACTTTCTCAATAAGAGGCTTATCGCGGCAGCGTAGACCTCGAACCTTCGAGTCCAGGATTGGACTCGAATAAAAATAAGAGATAGCATAAATGCTATCTCTTATTTTTACTATAGAGCGCGAGACGGGACTCGAACCCGCGACCCCGACCTTGGCAAGGTCGTGCTCCACCAACTGAGCCACTCGCGCACATCACAACCACAAGTGATATAATATCATTAGTCACACTAAATGTCAACTGTTTTTTGACATTTTTTTATCTTTTTTATATTTTTATTTTTTTAATTTTCTCATGTTTTTCAAATTATATTCTACCAAAAGCTTTACTCATGTTTTAATTTCAATAAATCCATGATTTTTACTGCCTTATCAGTGCAGATTATTCTTTATCCAAAAGAATTTCCAAAGCTCTTTTGTACTTAAACCTCCACCAGTCCAGTTTTTCTTTTGGAACATCAACCCCAACTATACGGCTTTCGTCCATATTGTGTTTTATATCTGACAATTTTACTTTCAGGGCATTTTTATTTGTTTTGATTTTCTTAATATATTCAAAATAGTCTGTACCTTCTTTATGAGTTAAAAGCCTTAGAGGTTCCATTATACTCTCAGGAAATTCTTCTGCTAACTGTTCAAGTGAGATTTCAGTATCTTCTGCAACATCATGAAGTAATGCTACACATGTAGTAATTTCGTCCTGCATGGAAGAAGCTACTATCATAGGGTGAAATATATACGGTACACCTGAAATATCATATTGATTCTTATGCGCTTCATAAGCTATTTTCATGGCTTTTTTTGTAAGCAGTGTGTAAATCATTCCAAAACCTCCCTGAAAATTTCATTAAATAATCCGGATAGTGAATGCCAGAATAATTTTTGACACCCACACCATTTATCCGGACTATTTCAGTTATTTATATCAGCTTATTATGATGCCTGCGGATTGCTTCGCACTATGTGCTGGCATCTTATTATGATGTCACTTTTCTAAAGTTCTTCTTACCTCTTCTTACAACAACACCATCTTTAAAACTGTCTTTTTCAAATGAAGTCTTTATATCTGTTACTTTTTCACCATCAACAGATACACCACCCTGCTCAACTGCACGGCGTCCTTCTGAGCGGCTTGGAACAAGTCCGCTTGCCATAAGAACAGAAATAATGCCTATTGAGCCATCGTTAAAGTCATCATCTGACAAGGCATACGGCAGCATATTGTCAAGATTTCCTGCACCACTAAACAACGCTCTTGCTGCTTCCTGGGCTTTAGCTGCTTCTTCTTCACCATGAACTAATTTTGTAAGTTCAAAAGCAAGAATTTCTTTTGCAGTGTTAAGCTGGCTGCCTTCCCATGAATCCATCTTGTCGATTTCTTCTAAAGGTAAAAATGTAAGCATTCTGATACATTTTAAAACATCAGCATCAGCTACATTTCTCCAATACTGGTAGAACTCGAAAGGAGATGTTTTATTCGGGTCAAGCCATACTGCACCAGACTGTGTTTTACCCATTTTCTTTCCTTCTGAATTTAAAAGGAGAGTTATTGTCATTGCATATGCATCTTTGCCTAATTTACGACGGATAAGCTCTGTACCGCCAAGCATATTGCTCCACTGGTCATCTCCGCCAAACTGCATATTACAGCCATATTTCTGGAATAATGCATAGAAATCATAGCTCTGCATAATCATATAGTTAAACTCAAGGAAGCTTAATCCTTTTTCCATTCTCTGCTTGTAGCATTCTGCTGTAAGCATTCTGTTTACACTGAAATGAGGACCTACTTCTCTTAAAACATCAATATAATTTAAATCAAGAAGCCAGTCAGCATTATTGACAAGTAAAGCTTTTCCATCTGAAAAATCAATAAACTTACTCATCTGTTTTTTGAAGCAGTCTACATTGTGCTGAATTGTCTCAGGTGTCATCATAGAACGCATGTCTGTTCTTCCTGAAGGGTCTCCGATATATCCGGTACCTCCTCCGATAAGTGCTATCGGCTTATTTCCTGCCATCTGAAGTCTTTTCATAAGGCATAACGCCATAAAATGTCCTACATGAAGGCTGTCTGCTGTTGGGTCAAAACCAATATAAAATGTAGCCTTTC
>CAJJNI010000155.1 GCA_905193085.1 uncultured Lachnospiraceae bacterium
CCGCATGATTGTCTAAGTAACGCTTTTAAAAAAGCTCCGAACTCAGCTGTTATGGAGCATGCAAAAAGAGAATCTCCGCTGAATAAAATATTCTCTGATGAAATATAATAGCACACTCCACCCGGTGTATGTCCGGGTGTATGAATAACTTTAATTAAAAGCCCTATAAGCTCTATAATCTGTCCGTCAACAAGCTCTTTATCAGGAGTAAGGGATAACTGCTCAGCTCCCATTGCTTCTGACAGATTATATCTTGGATTTTCAAGAACCTCTTTCTCAGATTCATGTGCATATAATTCTACATTATACGAATCACAAATTTCTTTTGCTGCTCCGATATGGTCAAAATGTCCATGTGTCAGCAGTACAGCCTTAAGCTTAAGAGACTCTTCATCAATAAATTTCTTTATTATTTCAAACCTGTCAGCCGGGTCAATCAATACTGCTTCTTTGGATTCATCATTATAGAGAATGTAACAGTTGGTTGCAACCGGACCTAAAACCATTAATTTAATTTTATATGCCATGTCATCAACCTCCTGTTGTACGGTCTATATCTATAACGCTCTCTACCTGCTTTATCTTCTCAATGAGACTGTTAAGCTCGTCTTTGCTGCTTACGCCAAATGATATAAGAAGTGTTGCCGTACCCTGTTTGCTTGTTCTTACATTCATTGATGTTATATCTATCTTTCTCTCTGTAAATATCTTTGATATATCTACAAGAAGACCGCTTCTGTTAGTACCGTAAACTGTAATCTCAGCACTGTATGAACCGGGTGATTTATCTTTAATGTCTGCCTGCCATTCCGCATCAATAAGTCTTACCCTGTCAAGTTCAGGTAAATGAAGTATATTAATACAGTCAGTTCTGTGGATTGATATACCTCTTCCCCGTGTAACAAACCCTACAATCTCATCACCCGGAACAGGATTACAGCAGTGTGAAAATCTTACTGCCAAATCGTCCATTCCCTTTACGATAATTCCACTTGAAGATTTTGATACATAAGTCTTAGCTTTTCCTTCGGGAATTTCTTCAAGAATTTCTCTGTCAGTTTTGGCTTTTTTTATTACTTTGTTATATTCTTCAACAAGCTTATTTACTACCTGTCCTTCTTTAAGACCGCCATGACCTACCGCTGCAAGCACGGAATCCCAGTCCTTAAATCCATACTTTCGCATAACCTTGCCCTGATACTCAGGTTTTGTAATTTCACTTATTACAAGCGTATGCATCTTACAGTAATTTGAAATTAATTCTTTACCTTTTACTATATTTTCTTCTTTTAACTGATGCTTGAACCATTGGGAAATTTTGCTTTTTGCCTGTGTACTTTTTACAATCTTGAGCCAGTCCCTGCTCGGTCCTTTTGAATTCTGGCTTGTTATTACTTCTATCCGGTCACCATTCTGAATAACATATTCTATAGGAACAAGCTTTCCATTTACCCTGGCACCAATCATCTTATTTCCTACCGCACTGTGTATGCTGTACGCAAAATCTATTGTTGTAGAACCATTAGGAAGATTCTTGACATCACCTGATGGTGTGAAACAATACACATTGTCTGAAAATAAATCTAAATCGTTCTTAAGCAGACTCATGAATTCGTGGTTATCAGACATGTCCATCTGCCACTCTAATATCTGTCTTAACCAGCTTAATTTTTCTTCTTCCTGCTTCTCAACTTTCTTTCCGTCAGAAGCTTCTTTATATTTCCAATGTGCGGCAATACCATACTCAGCAGTACGATGCATCTCAAATGTTCTTATCTGTATCTCAAAAGGCTGTCCATTTGGTCCTATAACAGTTGTGTGAAGCGACTGATACATATTAGCCTTAGGCATCGCTATATAATCCTTAAATCTTCCCGGAATCGGCTTATACATCTCATGAATAACTCCGAGTGCCGCATAGCAGTCTTTTACCGTCTCTACAATAATTCTTACCGCAAACAAATCATAAATCTGGTCGAGTGTCTTGTCCTGATTACGCATCTTTTTGTAGATGCTGAAGAAATGCTTCGCTCTTCCATCTATCTTTGCTTCTATATTAGCCTCTGAAATATATGTTGAAACTTCTTTGACAATTCCATTTATAAGCTCTTCACGAGCACTTTTTCTAAGCGCAATCTTATCCGCAAGGTCATAATATGCCTCTGGCTCAAGATAGCGCAGTGCCAAATCATCAAGTTCAATTTTTATTTTGGAAATACCGAGTCTCTGAGCTATAGGAGCATATATATCCATAGTCTCCCTTGCTTTTTCTTTCTGTTTCTCAGGACGCATGTATTTTAATGTACGCATGTTATGAAGACGGTCTGCCAGCTTAATAAGAATAACTCTTATATCCTTTGCCATTGCAAGGAACATCTTTCTTAAATTTTCAGCCTGTACTTCGACCTTGTCCATAGAATATGACAACTGACCGAGTTTTGTTACACCATCAACTAAAAGCGCAACTTCACTGCCAAATTCCTGTGCAATTTCCTCACTGGTCATCACAGTATCTTCAACAACATCATGAAGCAGTCCTGCTACAATTGACTCTTTATCAAGCTCTAAATCGGCAAGTATTATTGCAACAGAAAGCGGATGAATTATATATGGTTCACCCGATTTTCTTACCTGTCCTTTATGAGCTTCATCAGCTATATGATATGCTTTTTCTACAAGTGAAATATCTGCAGACGGATGATACTTTCTGATAGATCTTAATAATTCTTCATATAATACTGAAGGTTCCGTAAAATCCGCAAACGATTTCATATTATCATCATTAACTGTCATATCTTTCTTTTTTTCTACATCAACAGATGAGGTATCAAGTTCAGTCATTTTCCCAACCTCCATTCAAAAGTTATGATACAGCAAACTATACTAAGTTCCATTATAATTAGTTTCACACAAAATTGCAATTCATTTCACATATTTTTTATGCGGCAATAATCTGTAATTGTTATCTGCAGATTCTTTTCTCCACGAAATTCATTAACAGAAGGGTAATATGCCAGTGCTATATCTATATTGTTATTTCTTGCATTAAAAGCATTATTTACCTCCATCTGTCCAAATTCTTCTGTAATAAATGAAACAAATGTATCAGCATCATTAAAAAGCAATGCATCTAACGCACATTTACCGTTTGACACCTTCATTTTCAGCATATTTTTATTCTGTCCTATGTAACGCATTGAAAGAATATTTAAATGCTGTTCTGCAAAAACAGGTTTTTCATTTCCTTTTCCCAAAGGCTCTATAACAGATAGCTGCATTATAAGTTCTTCTGTTATATAATCAATTGGCATTGGAACATCTATATAAAGTTTTTCTTTTAAATCATCTTCTGTAAGAGTTGTGTTTTCATTAAGTTTACGGTTTAAAATCTCAAAATTTTCTGCCGGCATTGAAAGTCCTGCCGCAAGAGGGTGACCACCAAATTTTGTAAATAATTCACGACATTTTGAAAGCTCTTCAAACATATTATAACTTTCAATCGAACGCCCCGAAGCTTTTAACCCGTCCTCTGAATTAGTAAAGACTAACACCGGTTTATAATATTTTTCTCTTATCCTCCCGGCTATAATGCCGGCTATGCTCTCATGACATTCAGGCAGTAAGACAAGTAAAACTTTGTTATTTTTTAATTCCGTATTATCAATCATTTCAAAAGCTTTAGCTGTCCAATCTGCCGTAAGTTCTTTTCTGTTTTCATTAAATTCTTTTAAGTCCCAGGCAGCTTTATCTGCTTCTTCTTTTGTAGAAGAAAGCAGAAGATTAACAGCTCTCTTTGCCGTATCTAATCTGCCAGACGCATTAAGACATGGTCCAAGCCGAAAACCGATATGATGTGCCATAAGCGGTGTGTCGTCTAATTCATTTGCACTGATAAGGGCTCTTAATCCCAGATGCGTTGTATTTGTCAGTGCCTTTAGCCCGAATTTTACGATTATTCTGTTCTCATCTCTTAAGTCCATCACATCGCCGACAGTTGCTATCGCCGCAAATTCAAGAAATTTCATAGCCTCATTTTTTCTGTCGCATTTTTCAAATAAAGCGGTTATAAGCTTCCACGCAACGACAGCACCACATACCCCGTCAAACGGATAATGACAATCTGCCTGCTTTGGATTTACAATGGCATGTGCTTCTGGCAGTATATAATTCCTGACACCGTTATTTTCTTCAAAAGGTATATCGTGATGGTCTGTAACAACAACGGTCATTCCCTTATCTGTCGCAAGCTTAATCTGTTCTTTTGCGGCAATACCATTATCACAGGTTACGATTGTATCTATATTATCTTCATAAGCTTCAAGCACAAGCCGCTCATTAAGCCCATAACCGTCACGGACACGCTCAGGAATACACCAGTCTGCCTTTGCGCCAAGAGCCCTTAAGCCCTCGTAGAGAATATATGTTGAACATACTCCGTCAATATCATAATCTCCGATAATTCTTATTGTCTTTCCTGCCCCAATTTTCTTTAAGATTATGTCAACCGCTGTTTCCATATCTTTCATAAGCCACGGAGAATATAAATTATCAGGATTTCCGTTTAAAAAATTATTTATTTCTTCTTCACCCGTAATATCTCTGTTTCTTATTATTCTTGCAATTACGGGACTTATTCCGAATTTCTGCCCTATACTGTAAAAATCTGCCTTTTTCGTGTGTAAAATCCATTTTTTCATCAGCTTACATTACTGCCTTCCAAATTCTGAAAGCTCAAGTCCTTCATTTCTGTCAAGAGTCATACCTACACTCCATGCATTTATAAACAAAAGAAGCGGTCTGCCCTTTAAGTCTTTAATTTTCTTCATATCTGAAGTACCGACAATCTTGTCTAAATCTATATCTTTATTTTCAATCCATCTGATATGTTCGTAAGGCAGTCTCTCAAGGCGTATTTCTACATTGTACTCATTATTAAGACGATACTCTAATACATCAAACTGAAGTACACCGACTACGCCGACTATTATTTCTTCCATACCGGTATTATATTCCTGGAAAATCTGGATCGCACCTTCCTGCGCAATCTGCTCAATACCTTTTATAAACTGCTTTCTTTTCATTGTATCGACCTGTCGCACCCTTGCAAAATGCTCCGGGGCAAATGTAGGTATTCCCTCAAAAGCAAACTTTTTAGAAGGTGAGCATACAGTATCTCCAATTGAAAAAATACCCGGGTCAAATACACCGATTATATCTCCTGCATATGCTTCATCTATAATCTTTCGCTCCTGTGCCATAAGCTGCTGTGGCTGTGAAAGCTTTAATTTCTTATTACCCTGAACATGAAATACTTCTTTTGTCGCATCAAATTTACCGGAACAGATTCGCATAAACGCAACCCTGTCACGATGTGCCTTATTCATATTGGCCTGTATTTTGAATACAAATGCTGAAAATTCCGGTGAAAACGGGTCAATTTCCCCTATGTCTGACATTCTTGGGAGTGGTGATGAAGTCATCTTAAGGAAATCGTCCAAAAACGGTTCTACACCAAAATTGGTAAGTGCTGAGCCGAAAAATACGGGTGAGAGTTCACCTTTTGAAACTAAATCAATATCAAATTCAGCACCTGCACCATCAAATAAATCTATTTCATCTTTAAGCTGCTGTAATTTATCTTCGCCTATTATTTCAGGAAGCCTCTCATCATCAATTGAAAGGGTCTGCATCTCGCCTTCCTTAGTACCTTTTTCAGTATCAGAAAAAAGCAGCACTTCTTTTCTTTCGCGGTTGTATACACCTTTAAAATTCTTTCCTGAACCGATAGGCCAGTTAATAGGGCATGTTGCAATTCCAAGCTCTTTTTCAATATCATCAAGCAAATCGAATGTATCATTTGCATCTCTGTCCATCTTGTTGATAAATGTAAATATAGGAATGTGCCTCATAACACATACTTTAAATAAT
>CAJJNI010000156.1 GCA_905193085.1 uncultured Lachnospiraceae bacterium
GCAGAATTCCAGGAACGATACCGGCTTCAAATAGAGCATTGACGCTTGTCTGAGGTGTACAGTCTACAAGCAGATTATGATGAAAACTTCCTATATTTCCGCTTATTGAACCGGCAAATGAATGTCTTTCAGTTTTACCGTCACGGTCAGAAGCATCATAATGCACTGAATTATTAAGAGCCTCTGCAATTATATTATGCTGAAAGGTTATGTTATGCGCTCCTCTTGAACTTGTTCCCTCATCTGTTGTCCATGAAATTGAGCAATGGTCGATTATAGAATTGTCTGCTCCTGCCATACCCATACCGTCCATTGCGGTATTACAGGAATCACCTACTCTTAATCTTACATGTCTTATGACAACATCTGTCGCATAATAAATTCCAAATGCATAGTTTGTGAGTGTTATACCATCTCCCGGCGCAGTCTGACCTGCAACATACACATTACCGCCATCTGCCGGTATAGCAAGTCTGCTCTTTAATTCAATTACACCGCCCACTTTAAATACAATTACTCTAGGACCTTTCTGATTTTCAATGGCATCACGAAGACTGCCTTCTCCTGAATCATTTAAATTAGTAACTTCAATTACTCTGCCGCCACGACCTGCTTTTGCAAATCTTCCGTAACCTTCGGCACTTGGAAACGCAAGATGTGCCACCTCAAATGTCATTACTTCCCCTTTTGTAACACCATCTTTGTTATGTTCATCTACTCTCCAATAGTATGTCTGCATATGTGACAAACCACTTACATTATATAAAGTTTCTGTCTGGTTTCCCTTAAACTCTTCAGAAGCCGTATCTGCATTATACACTTTATCATAATCTGTACCTAAATATACATCATGACTTACCGCACCTTCTCCTGCTTTCCATGAAAGACCATTTTCCTGTACAAAATACATCTCACCATCTGCAGGCTGCGGCGAAGAAATTGTTTTAAACGGATTAACACTGTCAATTTCAAATGCATTAAGAACAGCGTTGTCATACTCTCCATTTCCATCAGGAACAATAAGAACCGTAACCGTCTTACCCTTTTTTGCATTAAATTCACAAAATCCTATGCCTGCATCATTATCATCTGATACTCTTGTCGGAACTTTAATATTGCTGATCTTTTTCTCTCCATCAACATAAACTGACACAGAACTTCCTGTAACATTATCAAAAAAACTATGCCATGTCGTCAGTGTATGACTGCCTTCCGCAAGACCTTTTATCTCTAATTTAATTACTCCTCCACTTGTTGCATCAGAAATTACTGCACCGTCCATCGTAAGTCTTGGTGTTGAAAAATCTGACTTTATAAGCCTTTTATAATTGGCACCTTTAATATTTCCTCCGGTTGTTCCACCGTTACTGAGAGTAAATTCAATACCACCAAAAGTCTCTGTGGCTTTTTTTGAACTGTTAAGAATCCAGTTATCATAAAGCAGTGAATATGCATCTTTTCTTCCATCAGTTCCATTGATATCTACTTTGATTGATTTATCCGTACTGTTCTGTGCTGCAAATACAGTCTGACTGTTATGACCGATATTTTGTGTAACAGCCATGCTGCAAATAAGCACCCCTGCCATCGCTGCGGCAATTATATTTTTTAATTTTTTCAAAACAAATGCCCTCTTTCTATCTTAATATTTTTATTATACTTTTTTTATAGTTATTTTTCAATACCCGTTTTTTTAGTTTTATCGCTTTAATGCTTTAAAGCTTTAGTATGTAAAATTCACAGTTTTTTTTCATTTTAAATATGAAAAACCGTCATTATACCAACATGTATTACTATCGACAATACTGTAAATTTAGTTTATAATATGTTTTATGACATAATCTTGGTAACAAAAGCCCAAGACTGTGATGCCTTAGCGCATCATGACATAAATAATTCAAAAGAAAGAGGTACTAACATGAGTTTCAAATTCATAACACAATTACCAACACCGGAGACAATCAGGGAAGAATATCCAATAACTGATGATTTGATTGCAATTAAATCAAAAAGAGACAAACTTATACAGGATGTCATTACCGGTAAATCAGATAAATTTCTTGTTATAATCGGACCTTGTTCAGCAGACAATGAAGATGCTGTCTGTGATTATGTAAACCGTCTTGCAAAAGTTCAGGAAAAAGTTGAAGATAAACTTGTTCTCGTTCCAAGAATTTACACTAATAAACCAAGAACTACAGGCGAAGGCTACAAAGGTATTCTTCACCAGCCTGACCCTGAAAAAGCACCAAACCTTTTAGCAGGTCTTGTAGCAATCAGAAAACTGCACCTTCGTGCAATCAAAGAAAGTGGTCTTACTTCTGCTGATGAAATGCTCTATCCTGAAAACTGGCGTTACTTATCAGACATTCTTTCATATGTAGCAATAGGCGCACGTTCAGTTGAAAACCAGCAGCACAGACTTACTGTAAGTGGAATGGACATTCCTGCCGGAATGAAAAACCCTACAAGCGGTGATTTTTCCGTAATGCTTAATTCAGTTGTCGCAGCACAGCATGGACATGAATTTATTTACAGAAACTGGGAAGTTAAGACAAGTGGAAACCCTCTTACACACACTATACTTCGTGGTGCAGTAAGCAAGCACGGAAACGCAACTCCTAACTATCATTATGAAGATTTGATGAGACTTCTTAACATGTACAATGAAAGAAATCTTCAAAACCATGCTGTAATCGTTGATGCTAACCACTCTAATTCAAACAAACAGCACAAAGAACAGATTCGTATCGTAAAAGAAGTAATGCACAGCCGCAGTGTTTCAAACGATATACACAAGCTTGTAAAAGGTGTCATGATTGAAAGCTATATCGAAGAAGGCTGCCAGAAAGTCGGAGAACATATATACGGTAAATCAATAACTGACCCTTGCCTTAGCTGGGACGATTCAGAAAAACTGATTTACACAATTGCTGAGCACTGCTAATCTTAATTGTATAAATATAATTATATTTACATATACTATTATATGAAATTTTGAGTTGACACATCATCAAAAATTTCATATAATAGTTATTTAGTAAGATATATAGGGGGTAGTAAAGGTTTCGACGGGGTAATTGAAGTTGGAGAAGCTATCCGCAGGCATGCGTTAATTCCAAAATTAAAAATAAACGCTGAAGATAATTTAGCATACGCTGCCTAATGGCAGCTGTCAGCCTTAGTGCACCTACACATTAAGAATCTGGCATCGACCATGTAGGAAACGACATATATTAAGCTTTGCGTATATGGGCGTATTATGAAGCTACTAAAGTCAGAAGAATGTTCATTTTCGTCTGATGGAGGGAATGTCAAATAATGAACTATGATAGTAGAAGTACAATGAATGTTATTTCGGACACGGGTTCGATTCCCGTCTACTCCATTTAATATTTAATACAAAACGAATGGCACACTTTCAATTTTTAATCCGGTGTGCCATTCGCTTATTTATTTATCTATTCCAAGTGCGGCTTTTAAAGCTGCCTGTGCATCTGAAAGTTTGATACTTCCATCTTCATCAAAATCTGCTTTTTCTAAATCTTCATCTGATAAATTTTCTATTCCAAGTGCTGCCTTTAATATTATTACAACTTCCTGAAGGCTGACTTTTCCATCTGAATCTAAATCTCCATGTACCCAGTCATCATCCGGAATCTCAACAGCATTAAATACGATTTTATTTTCTGATGCATATTGAGCTACATAGCTGCCTTCAACACCTGAAATTGTCAGGTTTTCAATATCTGTGAACGCATTTTCTTCAATTTCTTTTACAGACTTCGGAACTGTAATTTCTATTAAAGAACTATCGTTTCTAAAAGCATTCTTACCAATTTTAGTTACTTTGTTTGGTACCACTACACTTTCCAGTGATGTACAACCCATAAATAACTCATCTGATATTTCTGTTAATTTAGAAGGAAGTGTTACAGTTTTTAATGAAGTACAATTCTCAAAAGCATTATTTTTAATTACTGTAACAGTGTCAGGAATTACTATCTCCTCTAATCCGTCACAACCGTTAAATAATCCATCGGCTATCAAAGTTGTTCCTTCTTCAAATGTCACTTCTTTTAATTTACTGCATCCTACAAATAACCCTTCCGGAGTATAAAGATTATCCCATTTATCATATATGTCTTCAAGACTTTTTGGAATTTCCACTTTTTCAAGTTCAGTACAGTTTGCAAATGCTCTCTCTCCTGACACTTTCAAACCTTTTGATATTTTTAACTGTTTTAAGCTTTCGCAGCCTTCAAATGCTGATATTCCGACTTCTGTTACAGTATCTGACATATCTACTACCTGAAGGTTTTTACAGTCTGCAAATGCAAACTCTTTTATCTGTGTTACACCTTCCGGTATTTCTATTTTTTCAAGTCCGTCACAACCATTAAACAAACCATCTGCTATCAAAGTTGTTCCTTCCTCAAATGTTACTTCCTTTAATTTGCTACAGCCGTAGAACATTCCCTGTGGCACATATAAACTATCCCATGTATCAATAACATCTATAAGACTCTTTGGAATCTCCACTTTTTCTAATTCTTTACAGTTTGCAAATGATTTTTCTCCTGATGAAACCAATTCCTTTGAAAGCTTTAACTCTTTTAAGTTTTCGCAGCCTTCAAATGCTGATATTCCGACTTCTGTTACAGTATCTGACATATCTACTACCTGAAGGTTTTTACAGTCTGCAAATGCAAACTCTTTTATCTGTGTTACACCTTCCGGTATTTCTATTTTTTCAAGTCCGTCACAACCGTTAAACATTCCGTCAGCTATCAAAGTTGTTCCTTCCTCGAATGTTACTTCTTTCAAATTGCTGCAACCGGAAAATACACCTTCCGGAGTATACAGATTATCCCATGTATCATATACATCTTCAAGGCTTTTTGGAATCTCTATATTTTCTAATTCTTTGCAGTTTGCAAATGCTCTCTCTCCAAATTTCACAAGTTCTTTTGGTAAATTTACTTCCTTTAAACTGCTGCATCCTTCAAATGCCGATATTCCAATATCTGTTACACTATCAGCTATTGTTACTTTTGACAATGATCTACAATTATTAAAGGCATTGTTTCCAATGCTTTCAACACTGTCAGGAATTATTACTTCTTTAACAGAAGTATTACTCCCAAAAGCACCTTCACCTATGGCAGTTACAGTATTTGGTATTTCAACAATCTCCTGATTACCACTGTATTTTGTAAGAACTCCGTCTGCATCAATTGTAATATTTGATTCAGCAAAAATCGGCACCTGACATATGTACAAATTGCTGAACATCATACAAAAACTCAGCCCTAATGCACATAAACTTTTTTTCATTTTCTTCATTTGTCTAGCTCCTCCTGTTTTTTTGTGAAATATAAATAAAACCCTGTCAGAATTTCTATACTCATGTTCATATATTTAAAATGTATAAAAATCTCTGACATTCACACTTTATAATATTATCACATAAGTCACTTGATGTAAACTGACAGGAGAAAGATTAATGTTTCCATTTCTTCATTCATAGCAAGTGGTACAATATGAACTAATGTCATTTTTTATAAGTCAGACGCTGCCAAAGAAGCAAAATATGACGCTGCTTCTTGTATTTATGATTAAAATCCTGTATAATAATCAGATATATTATAGTTTTTGTAAATTAATTGAAAGAAAGGAGTATACAGCAATATGAAATATAAGAAAAAACTGCCTGTCGGCATAGAAAATTTTGAAAAGATACGGAAAGAACAATTTTACTATGTTGACAAAACAGACATGATTGCTGATTTGCTCCACAATTGGGGAGAGGTAAATCTATTTACACGCCCTCGACGCTTTGGTAAATCACGCTACTGCGTCTGCTGCATTACTGTCTGCCTGCATCCCATTTGCAGCCACCACAC
>CAJJNI010000157.1 GCA_905193085.1 uncultured Lachnospiraceae bacterium
AGCTGTAAAGCTTACGAACTTCTTCACCAACAACTTCTGATGGATGCTCAGCAGCTAACTTTCTCATTGCTCTGAAATGAGCCTGTCCACCTGCAGGTGACATATCTAATAAGAAGTCTTTTGCAAATGTACCATCCTGAATATCTTTTAAGATCTTCTTCATTGTCTTCTTTGTCTCTTCTGTGATAATCTTTGGACCTGTTATGTAATCACCATACTCTGCTGTATTTGAAATTGAATATCTCATTCCGGCAAAACCACTCTGGTAAATTAAGTCAACAATAAGTTTCATTTCATGAATACATTCAAAGTAAGCATTTCTTGGGTCATAGCCAGCTTCAACTAATGTTTCAAAACCTGCCTGCATAAGTGCACAAACACCACCGCAAAGTACAGCCTGCTCACCAAAAAGGTCTGTCTCTGTTTCTGTTCTGAATGTTGTCTCAAGAACACCGGCTCTTGCTCCACCGATTGCTGCAGCATAAGCCAATGCCATATCAAGTGCTTTTCCTGTTGCATCCTGATGTACAGCAACAAGACAAGGAACACCTTTTCCTGCCTGATATTCACTTCTTACTGTATGTCCTGGTCCCTTTGGAGCTATCATTGTAACATCAACATCCTTTGGTGGTACAATCTGTCCAAAATGAATATTAAAACCATGTGCGAACATTAACATATTTCCAGCTTCAAGGTTTGGTTCAATATCTTTCTTATACATATTAGCCTGTAACTCATCATTGATAAGAATCATGATGATATCAGCTCTCTTAGCAGCTTCTGCTGCTGTATAAACTTTAAATCCCTGCTCTTCAGCTCTTTTCCATGACTTACTTCCTTCATACAAGCCAATGATTACATCAGCTCCTGACTCTTTAGCATTTAATGCATGTGCATGTCCCTGGCTGCCATATCCAATAACTGCAATTGTTTTCCCTTCCAATAATCCCAAATTACAGTCTTCCTGATAATAAATCTTGTTAGCCATATTTAATTTCCTCCTTAAAAAAAGTAATTTATAAAGTTAAAGGGGTTTCCTCTAGCTATCAGTTATTCAAGGTATGTAACATCGTCACTACCTCTTGACAATCCGGTCAGACCGGTTCTTGCTAATTCTAAAATTTCATATTTAGAAAGCAAACTGATAAAAGCACTTAATTTTGCCTGATTTCCTGTCAGTTCTATTACAAGAGAATCCTGTGCCACATCAACAATCTTTGCTCTGAAAACATCTGATATTGCAATGACATCCTGACGGTCAGATGCATTAGCTCTAATCTTAATTAAAATAAGCTCTCTGCATACGGATTTGTTATCTTGGAGCATCTTAATTTCAATAACATCTTCCTGTTTTCTAAGCTGTTTTTCTATCTGTTCAACAATCTGTTCTTCACCATTAACAACTACTGTCATACGGGAATACTTAGGGTCAGCAGTAACACCAACTGTTAAACTGTCAATATTATATCCTCTGCGGCTAAACATCCCTGCTATACGACTCAATACACCTGATGTATTATCAACTAATAAAGAAAATACTGTACTCATATATTATATATCAGCCTTTCTGTTTTTTCTATTGGAACCAAATTGTACTTCCAATGTTACTTAGGTAAAATATAATTTCAATCTTACCCTAATCTTCATTTTAACAATAAATATTTTTCTTGTCAATGAATATAAATATGTTTTACCACTCTTTTTCAAATAATGCAAGCCCCATATTTATATGAAATATCATATAATGCCTTATTATCAGCATCGTTAAACTTAACAGCTGCCCTTCCACAGTAATTTTTCAAAGCATATTCTAAAACATCTTCATTTTCTGTCTCAAAAATTATCGGATAAGTTGCATATCCTGTAATTTCTGTTAAAACAGTCTTTAATGTTCCAAGCTCATCATCACTGCCTGTAACACGGAGTAAGACCGCATTCTGTTCTTCATCTTCCATATCATCAAGCAAATCATATATTGTATCGTACTCATCATCTTCAAGCTCCTGAACAATATCTTCATCAGCCCCTGCATCAATACAGCAATAATTAATATCAGATATATTAAGATAATTCCGTTCACTGCTTATATATTTATCTATTTCAGATTCTGTACTCTCAACTTTTGTAACAGCTTCTTTAACAGCCTTTATATACTCTGGATTTGTTCCACAGCAGCCACCTAATATTTTAGCACCGGCTTTACAGATTTCTTTCATATGTTCTGCAAATTCTGATGCATCCATATCATATAAAGTTTCACCGTTTTTGCCTAATACAGGCATTCCGGCATTCGGTTTAGCTATTACAGGTAAATTTGTTACTTCTTTTACCTGTTTTACTAATTCAACCATCTTATCTGGTCCTGCTGAACAGTTCATTCCAACCGCATCTGCTCCTAATGATTCCAAAACAATTGCAGCTGTTCTTGCATCTGTACCATACAAAGTCTTTCCGCCATCGCCAAATGTCATAGTTACCATAACAGGAAGCTCACTTACATTAGAAGCAGCAATCAACGCAGCTCTTGTTTCCTGTAAACTCATCATTGTCTCTATTACAAGTAAATCTGCACCTGCATCATCAATTGCTTTTATCTGCTGCTCATAAGATGCTATAAGATCCTCAAGGCTCAATTCACCTAAAGGAATCAGATTCTGACCACACATAGTGATATCTCCCGCAACCAAAGCCTTCCCATCAACTGCTTTTTTTGATATTTCCACAAGCTTTTTATTAAGTTCAACTGCCTCATCTTCAAGCCCATATTCTCTTAATTTAATAGAATTGGCACCAAATGTAGGAGCATATACTATCTGACTTCCACTCTCCACATATTCTCTCTGTATTTTTATTAAAACATCTTCATTTTCTGTTATCCATTTTTCTGTACATACACCAAATGGCATTCCCATCTTCTGCAGATTTGAACCTGTAGCTCCATCAAGAAAAACCGGATAATTCTCCATAAACTTTTTAAATTCATTTTTGGTCATAAGTGTATTCTCCCA
This sequence comes from uncultured Lachnospiraceae bacterium, assembly GCA_905193085.1. Classification (GTDB taxonomy): domain Bacteria; phylum Bacillota; class Clostridia; order Lachnospirales; family Lachnospiraceae; genus CAJJNI01. The sequence continues at coordinate 3,009 of CAJJNI010000157.1, forward strand.
TGTTATTTTTCTTATTTTAATTATTATTCTATTTACTATTGAGAACCTTTTTAATTCTCAACTTTACAGCTTCCCTGTCTATAGGTTTTGTTATGTAATCAGAAATCCCCAATTTAAATCCTGAAACAACAGTTCCTTCATCTTTTCTTGCTGTAAGCAATATTACTTTCAAATCCTTTAAATGCGCTTTTTCCCTTATTTTCTGTAAAGTCTGCAAACCATTCATTATCGGCATTTCTATATCAAGTAACATTAGATCCGCTTTATTTGTTTCTAAAAAACGTAATGCATTCAAACCAGAAGTGAGGGCTACAGTATCATAATCGTCTTTTAATGTATTTTCCAAAGTCGCCAGATTTGAAGGACTATCATCCACTATTAATATTTTTTTCATTGTCACACTCCCTTTATGATTGTATGTCTACTACATTTTCCAGAATTTTCTGTGCATTCTCATCTTCATATAATTTCATCTTATCACTTGCAAGATTCACAGCATCACTCACAGCAACCGGCAAATCATATCCTGACAATTCTTTAAGCAATTCCTTTGCGTGTTTTTGCTCATAATTTGCAATTGCATGCACAGTCTCTTTTAATTTTCCATTCCAGATAAAATAATCTACTTTTATTTTTTCTAAATCATTATGCTTCTTATTTTCTTCTTTGTCAAGCACGCCCTGAATCTGTGTAAGCAATCTATGATAACCATTGACCAGTTTCTGATAATCCCTGTCAATCACTGCATAATTATGCTCCTTAACCGCATACTCATGCTCTCTTGCCAAATCTGACTGTTTAATTGCTCCAATACTTGCAGCGACACTTTTAAATGCATGAGCCTCTATTCCGTAAAGTTCGTAATTTTTTTCTTCTGCATATTTTTTTAGTTCCATTACTTTTACTTTTCCACTTGCCAGTACAACATCTAAAATATGTAGGTATTCCTCAACATCATTACCACAGCATCTTAACCCGCTTTCTACATCTACACCTTTCATAGCAACACGCTCTATATCTTTTTCAGATATTTTTTTGACGAGTTTGATGTCATTTATTGTTTCCAGCATTTTCTTTTTCTTTGGCGGCACTAATTCATTCATAACATTGTGCAGGTGTTTTAATACGATAGGTTTGGCAAGAAAGCCCTGAAATCCACTTTCTTTAAACAGCTTTCTTGCTTCAGGCAACACATTCGCGGTAAGTGCAACCGCCGGAACAGTCTTTCCATACTCCCCAAGAGTATTCCTTATAGTATTTAAGGTCTCAACTCCGTCCATATTAGGCATCATATGGTCAATAAACAACAAATCATAATCCGGCTCCTCTGTTAAAAGCTCTATAGCTTCAAATCCACTCAAAGCAGTAGTAATCTTACATTGATATGAACTAATCATTCCCTGTGCAACTTTAAGATTAACAGGATTATCATCAACAATCAATACTTTTAAATCATTTGCTATAAACTTCTGCAGACTTTCTTCTGTTTTACTCTTCTTTCCCTTAATGATTTTACTTAATGATATTATATTAAAAGGTTTATATGTATAAGTGTAATTAACACACTCCAGCACCTGTGGGTGTACAACATTTCGTCCAATCATGGCAATAAAAATTGTACCGGGATTTTTTTCTATAGTTAATTTTAAATCATAAAACAGTTTTTCATAATCAAACATTACATGTGTGAAATTTCCCGTTTTCGCAAGCTTCGTAAAATCTTTTTTATTATCAATAAACAGGGCCTTAGCACCAATCTCATCAAACAGTTCCTTTATTTCCATACGATAATATTTATTTTTATCATAAATAAGAAATGAATATTTATCGGTATTTCTTAATATAACCATATTCTTATTATTTTTAACTTTTTGTTTTACGAAAAAAGTGAATTTTGAACCTACTCCAAGTTCGGATTCTACTGTAATTTTTCCACCCATCATCTGAGCAATCTGCTTTGAAATAGCAAGTCCCAATCCAATACCATCAACACTTCTGCTCACTCTGCTGTCAACCTGTGAAAACTGTTTAAATAATTTTCCTAAATCATCTTTATGTATTCCAATGCCACTGTCTTTAACAGATATACAAAGTTCTATTTCATCATCTTTGCATGCATTATAATCAAATGACAGCCTTATAAATCCTTTATTGGTAAATTTAACTGCATTTATGAGTATATTCATTACAATCTGCCTTATATGTTTTTCATCACCATATAATAATTTTGGCATAGCAGGATTAACATATACCGTAAACGCTATATCTTTTTTATTAAGTCTGCTGTTAATCAATGCCGTCATATCTTTGAGCATAGGTTTTAATTCATACTCTTCCTGCGAAATTTCAATTTTTCCAGTCTGCATTTTAGATATGTCCAATATGTCATCTACTATTGATATTAAATTATTTGAAGCAGATTTAATCATATTTGCATATTCCAGATTCATGCCAGACAGTTCACCTGCAAGCAGCATATCTGCCATACCACTTATTGCATTCATAGGCGTTCTTATTTCATGAGACATTCTCGAAATAAACTCATCTTTAAAATCTTCATCAATACTGTCCGTTTCTTTCTCTGTTTTTGCAGAAGATTTAACACTTTCAAAATCACTTAACTGTTTTTTATCGGTAACAATATCTTCTATATCTAAGTCAATTTCATCATCATATATATAATCTAATTTATAATTTTTATATTTTCCATGGAGTAATCGATTTAAAGCAGTATGAGCTCTGTTATACATATTACTGTAAAAATCTTCTTCCTCTGTTAATGTAATTCCAGCCTTACATTCAAGAGTGATTGACTCATCATCACCAATATAAATATTTCTGATTTTTTCACAAAAATCATTACA
>CAJJNI010000158.1 GCA_905193085.1 uncultured Lachnospiraceae bacterium
TACAACACTTATTTGAAACAATTTTAAATATCCAGCTCTTAAATGATTCATTGCTTCTAAGCTTTTTTATATCTGAATATGCATCAATTACCGCTTCACTCACAACATCTTCTGCATCAGACGGATTTTTCAGCGTATATAATGCAAACCGGTACAAATCTTTATAAATCTGCTCATAAAGCGTTGCAAATGCATCTTTATTTCCATGCTTTGCAAGTTCTACTAATTTTACAGTATTTTCCATAACCGCTCCTTATTTTCTCAACCGATTGAAAGTTTCAACAAAATATAATACCGCATGCGAATATCAAAAATGAAAGCCATAAGAAAAGACCCGTAAAGCGGGTCTTTGTCTTAACTTTCTATATATTAGTATATCAGAAAACACATTTTGTTGCATTAAAATAAAATTTTTTACATTTTATTTTTTACTTCTTATTCTACTCCTTTTAAAACCTCAACCATGTCAAGATGTTTTATTCTCTTTGAGAACATGAAGCTTACAAGTATTGACACGATAATTACTATTACAGCAGATAAAATGTAGTCTGCAAATGGAATGGTTAAATTGTAATCGAAATTATCACCATTTGAATTAATCATTACATTTAATGACATTTCTCCGAATGGAGCACCGATTATTACTCCGATTACTGACAGCCACATATTCTGAATACTTAATATTTTTCTTATCTGTGATGACTGCAGTCCCATTACTTTAAGCGTTGCAAATTCTTTTACCCTTTCATTGAATGAGAGTGAACCTGAATTATACAGCACAACTACTACTAAAATTATCGCAAATACTATCATCATGACAACAAGTATGCTTATCATTTCCATGCCTGATTCATAGGCTTTTATCATCTGGCCTTTTGAATTTACTGAAACTATTGTACCTTTGTAGTCATCTTTATCAATCTTTTTATTTGTAAGAAGAAGTGATGGAGTAAATTTTACACCTGTTTTTTCAAAATCTTCTCTTAAATATGTTATTCCCTGTGTTTCTGCACATCTGTAAATCAATCCTACTTTGGCTTCATGCCATTCATTTTTTGAATAAATATGCCAGTATATTGTATCTCCGACTTTTATGTCCAAATCCTGTGCACATTTTCTACTGATGGCAATTTCACCTTTCTTTAAGTCATTTTTCAAATCGATTACATTATTTTTCAAATCAAGAATATTGTAGAGCTTTTTGCCTTCAAGGACAGTTATTGTCTCTTTTTTCTTTTCATCTGTTGTAGCATTTTTTACTTTTGAAACCTCTATCTGGTCTGTCATGACAAGCTCTCCGTCATACTCATCTGAAATGCTGTCAATAGTCTCTAATGGGGCTTCTGACTCTAATTTCACCTGATAATCAGCCGGTGTTACTTTTTCAAAATTTAAATCTACCATTATTCCTACAAGAAAATTACAGCCAACTCCGTACAGCATAAGAACCATTCCCGCAGCAGTACCTATAATACACATAACCGCCCTTAATTTTGCACGTGATATATCACGAAGATTATACTGGCAGTTAAATGACAGCCTGTTCCAGAACGGAAGTCTCTCAAATATGCATTTCTTGCCACTCTTTGGCGGTGCAGGACGAAGTGTCTCTGCAGGTTTGATTTTAAGTATTTTCCTACAGCTTAAATATGCGGCACACACGCAGACTAACACAATGAACGCTGAAACTGCTATATATACAGGCTGAAAGCTTGCACTTGCTCCCGGAACTATGTACCACGCTTTAAACATGCCTGTCATCATTGGTGTAAAAAATGTATGTCCGACTGCAGTTCCAACTATAACTCCGAGGAATGAAACAAAAAAGCTGAAACTTATATAATGCCATAATATCATGCTCTTTTTAAGTCCGAGTGCATTCATTGTACCGATAATTGTTCTCTGCTTTTCTACCATTCGGTTCATTGATGTTGCAATTACAAGAATTGATATTCCAAGAAAAATAATTACAAAAGTATATGAAAAAGCTTTATGCTGCTCTAACTCGCTGTCAAGTCTTGCCAAACCGGGAACTGATTTTCTGTCAATCATTGCTGAATAATTATTATCAAGCGCTTTTGCAATTTCTTTTTCATGTGATAATGTTTTATTATCATTTGTCTTAATAATAATCTGTGTAAACGGTACCTTAAAAGCATCTGCTGACATATATACAAAAGCTATATTTTCAATATATATATCTGCATCTGCGGCTGCCTGTCTGAATTCATATTCAGGACTTTCTATAAGACCTTTTACTTCTTTTGTTATTTTTATTCCGTTATACTCAATTGTAAAATCATCACCGACACTTATATTTCTTTTCTCTGCAAATGCGTTTGTAAGCCACATGCCATCTTTGTCTTTTGCATCAAACTCTTCACCTTTAATAAGATACGGTTTATTTACAACATCTTCATTTTCAAGATAAAAATCTGCCTGGACACCGTCACATTCCGGAGCTGTTCCGGTAGCTAATGTCCTAAGCTGGGCATCTTCGACAAAATCAAGCTTCTTCACAGCCTCAAGATTTTCTTCTGTGAATTTCTCGCCATATACCCATATGTTACCTAAATTACAGGCTTCATGAAATTTCTCTCTTGCAGTTTTCTGTGATAAAACATTTCCCTCCATAGTGCAGAAAATTACCATCGCAAGTGCGGACAGCAAAAACACTGAAATAAACTGTCCTGCTGATGATTTCATGTCTCTTAACATTTTTCTAAACAGCATTACCACTCCACCTCCCTGGCAGACAGCGGGTGTTCCGTTTTGACAATTTCTTTTATTTTTCCGTTTTTCATTCTGATTACTTTGTCGGCACATTTTGCAATATCTGCGTTATGTGTAACTAAAATTACTGTCTTTCCCTCTTTTCTGCAAAGATTTATAAGTAATTCAAGTACAACAACACCTGTCTCTGAATCAAGTGCTCCTGTCGGCTCATCTCCGATCAGAATTTTCGGATTCTTTGCAAGTGCCCTTGCGATTGATACTCTCTGCTGCTCACCACCTGACATCTGTGACGGAAATTTATTTTTACAGTGGGAAAGCCCAACCATATCTAAAAGCTTTGACGCATCAAGCGGATTCTTAACTATACTTTTCGTCAAAGCAATATTTTCCATTGCAGTAAGACTCTGAATAAGGTTATAAAACTGAAAGATAAACCCGATTGTATCTCCACGATATTTTCCAAGCTGTTTATCGTTCATGGAAGAAACAATCTGTCCCGCAACTTCAACCGTACCCGAAGTTGGAATATCCATTCCTCCAAGCATGTTTAAAACGGTAGATTTTCCGGCACCAGACTGCCCCAATATTACTACAAATTCACCTTCATCTATAGTAAAGTCTACATGGTCAACCGCAGTCTGCATTGCCTCTCCGCTCCCATATGTCTTCACGACATCACTAAACTTAACCAACATATCCTTATCCTCCTTCTTGACCCGACTTTTCAAATACAGGTGTTTCCTTATTTTTGGCTTGTTTTTCTGTAAAACAGCTATATATAAAAGGAACTGCCTCATTATCATCTAACTTTCTAAATCCGGGCATTTGTTAGATATAACTAACACCAATATAATAATAACAGACTCTCTTTATATGTTCAAGAAAGCCTGTTCTTATTGATAAAAAGTATCAGTTATTATTTTTTATTGTTATGTTTTTGGAATGTCGTTTTATATTTTTCGCAGTCTGATAGAAGCTTAGAACAAACTTCTATCAATTTTGTATTTGTCACTGCAACATAATCGAATTTTTCTTTATCACATGCTGCCAAAAGCTGCTTTGTAATATTGCCAAGCTTAGCACAGCCTGATTTATCTGCCGCATCTTTTATCTGTTTTACCGTCTGTACATACATCCCCCATTGCTTATCTTCTATATTTTTAGTAATTACAGGTATATTTTTCTCGATGCACCTGCACAAATTGCTTAAATAATTTAAATATTTGTTTCTATTTTCAGAGAAATTATTAAGACCTTCTTCAAAATTTATCAATTCTGTTGAGCACAAAATTTCATCGGATAAGTATTCTTTTATTTTCTCTTCTAATATCTGACCCTGTATCGGTTTGCTTATATAATCATCAAAACCACACGCGAGATATTTTTCCCTCATTCCGACTACAGCATTCGCAGTAAGAACAATTACAGCCGCATCTATGCTTAAATTATTATCCATTTTCTTTATATGCGAAAGTGCCTCGATACCACTTATCTGCGGCATCATATGGTCTAACAGTATTACATTGAATTTTTCTTTTGATACAAGCTCATACATATCGGCCGCACCGCTACATGTTGTTATCTGCATTTTCGTATCTTTTAAAAGCTTTTCTACGACAAGCAGATTCATATCATTATCATCAACAACAAGTATTTTTGCCATTGGAGCAGTATAACTTTGATTGTACTCTGACTGACCCTCTATGTATTCATGATATCTTTCGCTCAGATTACCGACAGGCGTTTTGTCGAAAATCTTCTGCGGTATTATAATTGTAAATGATGAACCAATGCCATATGTACTTTCAACGCTCAAATTTCCGTCCATCAGCTCTACAAGTCGTTTAGTAATCGCAAGTCCAAGCCCGGTGCCCTCTACATTTCTGTTTTTCTTCCAATCAAGTCTTTCAAAATCTTTAAAAATACGCTCCATATCGGATTCTTTTATTCCGATACCTGTATCTTTTACACATATTTTTAATTTAAATTCTGACAAATCATTTTCAGTATATACGCCGTCAACTAAAAAAGTAACTCTTCCCTCATTAGTATATTTTACCGCATTATTTAAAACATTGACCAATATCTGATGTATCCTTACATTGTCACCATACAGCCCTGAAGGAAGTTTTTCGGAAATATCCAGAATAAGTTCTATATTTTTCTGCTTTGCCTTCTCTTCTATAAGCTTAATAACATCATTTAAAAGAAGCGCAGTATCATATTCTCCCTCTGTTATTTCAAGTTTTCCCGATTCAATTTTTGAAAAATCAAGCACCTGATTTACAATATTTAAAAGAGTCTGGCTTGCATCTCTTATATTTACCGCATACTCTTTTATTTCATGGTCGTCTGTCTTTCTGAGTACCATTTCATTCATACCCATAATTGCATTAATAGGGGTCCGTATTTCATGTGACATATTAGCAAGAAAAGTTGACTTCATCTTATTAGCCTGGATTGCACGAATTGTTTTCTTTCTTGTAATATTCTGCTCATAAACAGTCTGTAAAATTGCACATAACATCATTATATAAAGACCTGCCATAGCACACATTCCATCTATTCTGTGCTCTATTAAATTTATAAGCACAATTTCTATAAGTGTCATAACAATCAGGCACACAAGTCCGGTTGCAAAAAACGCATATTGTTTTACATAGCCTTTATTTATTTCATACAGCAAAATCATTAAAGTGGAAACAACTACAAGCCCAAGAACCACATTCATGGCTATCAAAGTATCATAGAAACTTGCAATATTCATAAAATGCAAAAATGTAAATACAGCAAAATATATTAAAACAATCATCTCAAGCAGATTATAAATAAACCGGTATCTGTGCTTTTGCACCATATCCATATATTTCAAAAATGGAAATGGTGCGAGCATTATAACCATATATCCAACCGGCCCATCTACAAAATAATTATCAAAAATAATCTGGCACATAGTTAAATCATAAATATTCCATGTAGATATTGCAAGTATCGCATATGCAAGCATTGTGCTTGACAATCTTTTTCCTGTTAAAAATCTGTAAATCCAGCCTGCTAAAATTGTAACTACAGCAAACAGAGCAAGTACAAATGATGCTACAAATAAAACACCTTCATCATAAAGTATCA
>CAJJNI010000159.1 GCA_905193085.1 uncultured Lachnospiraceae bacterium
ACTTGATAAAGAACAGAGCAGAAATATTATAAAAAAAGCTGGAGATATATTAAAAAAAGGCGGATTAGTTGCATTTCCTACAGAGACTGTATATGGACTTGGTGCTGATGCGTTAAATCCTGAAGCAGCAAAGAAGATTTACAGTGCTAAGGGACGTCCGTCAGATAATCCGCTTATTGTCCATATAGCAGATTTTGCAGATATTAAAAAAATTGTTGAGGAAGTTCCTGACAGTGCAAGAATACTTGCGGACAAATTCTGGCCGGGACCACTTACAATGATTTTAAAAAAGTCGGCAGCAGTTCCTGATACTACTTCCGGAGGATTAAATACAGTTGCAATCAGAATGCCTTCCAATAAAATAGCACTTGAGCTTATAAAAGCATCAGGAGGATATATTGCAGCTCCGAGTGCAAATACTTCGGGAAAACCAAGCCCTACAATGGCGGAGCATGTTGCGTCAGATTTAGATGGCAGGATAGATATGCTAATAGACGGTGGAGAAGTTGGTATCGGGCTTGAATCCACAATAGTGGATTTGACAGTGGACAGGCCTGTGATATTAAGACCGGGAGCTATAACACAGCAGATGCTTTCAGATGTAATAGGAGAAGTTCTTATAGATGAAGCCCTCATAAAAGCAGATTCCACTGTTCGCCCGAAAGCTCCGGGAATGAAGTATAAGCATTATGCTCCAAAAGCTCAGATTACAATTATAGAAGGAAATAAAGAGTCTGTTGTAAAATACATCAATGAAGAAATAAGTAAAAAACTTCAGGAAATGTATGAGCAGGAAGAGGGCAGCGGAAAGAACATTTTTGATAATCCACTAGCACTTGATATTATAGAAGGAAGAATAGGTATTTTATGCAGTGAAGAGACGAAAAACCTCTATCCATATGGATATGCTAAAAGCGTAGGTCACTATAATAATGAAGAAGAAATAGCCAGAAATCTGTATGCTGTTTTAAGAGATTTTGATAAAACATCAGTAGAGATAATTTATTCAGAAAGTTTTTATACACCTAATATGGGACATGCAATAATGAACAGGCTGTTAAAAGCCGCAGGGCATCACAGAATACAGCTTTAAAGGAGGAGTCGGTATGATAGGTTTGGGAAGCGACCAGGCAGGCTATGCATTAAAACAGGAAGTAATAAAATATTTAAATGAAAAAGGTCTTGAATTTAAAGATTATGGTTCATACAATGAAGAGTCCGTAGATTATCCGATTTATGGAAAAAAAGTTGCAAAGGCAGTAGCCTCAGGTGAATGTGACAGAGGTATTATAATCTGTGGTACAGGTATTGGAATTTCAATAGCTGCCAATAAGGTAAAAGGAATAAGAGCAGCATTGTGTTCAGACTGCTTCTCAGCAGAAGCTACAAGGCAGCACAATGATGCCAATATTTTAGCTATGGGGGCAAGAGTTATCGGACCGGGACTTGCAATCAAAATAGTAGATACATTCCTTAATACTCCGTTTTCGGGTATAGAAAGACACCAGCGCAGAATTAATCTGATAGAAGAATAATAAACTGTGGAAAGGATGAGAGTATGGAGTCACAGAAAAGAGAACATTATATTTCCTGGGACGAATATTTTATGGGGATAGCAAAATTATCGGCGATGCGTTCAAAAGACCCTAATACTCAGGTTGGGTGCTGTATCGTCGGAGAGGATAACAGAATTATATCAGTAGGATATAATGGTTTCCCGAACGGTTGCTCTGATGATGAGTTTCCTTGGACAAGAGAAGGGGAAGATAACAAATATTTCTACACAACACACAGTGAACTTAATGCGATTTTAAATGCAAAAGGAAGCAACCTTGAAGGGAGCAGACTTTATGTTTCTCTATTTCCATGTAATGAATGTGCAAAAGCAATAATTCAAAGCGGTATACGGGAAGTAATATATGATTTGGATAAATATGCAGTTACTCCGGCAGTTGTTGCGTCAAAACGAATGCTTAAATCGGCAGGCGTTATTTTCAGACAGTATGAAAGAAGCAATAATAATATAACAATTCAGGTGTAGGAGAAACAGGATAAAGATGAAGAAATTATTATTTATATTTAATCCCACTGCAGGGAAATCAAGAGTAAAGACAAAGCTTGTTGAAATTTTGGATATATTTGTAAAGGCGGGCTACATGCCGACAGCATATCCTACCCAGTGCAGGGAAGATGCTAAAAATATAATTATAAAATATGCAAATGAATATGACCGTATAGTATGCTGCGGAGGAGACGGTACATTAAATGAAGTTGTGACAGGAATGACAGAATTACAGGAAAAAGTACCGATTGGATATATTCCGGCGGGAAGTACCAATGACTATGCAAAAAGTCTTGGTATACCGACAGAAATGCTGCAGGCTGCGAAGATGGCAGTTGAAGGTCCGATTTTCAAGACTGATATAGGTCAGTTCAATGACACAAAATTTGTATATGTAGCAGCATTTGGTTTGTTTACGGATGTTTCCTATCAGACAAGTCAGGAACTGAAAAATGTATTCGGACATGCAGCATATGTTTTTGAAGGTGTCAAAAGTCTTATGTCAATACCTGAATATCATCTCGTAATAGACATAGACGGAAGAATAATTGAAGATGATTTCATGTATGGGATGGTGTCTAATACAGTATCTGTAGGCGGATTTAAAAACATGACAAATCAGGAAGTAATACTTGATGATGGCTATTTTGAGGCATTATTTGTAAAGAAACCAAACAATCCTATCCAGCTTCATGAAGTGATGCAAAGTCTTTTAAGAGATGGGGTAAGGAGCGAATTTGTATGTGATTACAAGGCCAAATGTGTGAAAATAAATTCAACAGAGCCGATTGCATGGACACTTGATGGTGAATATGGCGGGGAACACAGCTCAGTTGTAATTAAGAACCGTGCAAATTTAATATCGCTTGTAGCCGATACAGGTACTATGGATTTGTCTTCATCAAACCATCTTAAAATTGCAATGTCAAAATATGAAGATAAAAATGATTCACAAAATGATAAATAAAATATAAAAACTGTTACAAAAAGTTTCATTACAATGTTTCTTTTTTCAGTAAAATGGGTTATACTAAGTATTATAAATGATGTCATGGTCAAAAGTTTCCAATTATGATGCTTGCGGATTGCTCCGCACTATGTGCTCCCGCGACTTGAGAAACACTCTTCGTGAGTTTCTCAAGTTATCGCGACAGTCGCCAAGGTCTCGTGCAAGCACGGACTTTGGCTCGTTGTTCGCGTAAATCCTACCCAATATTCGCATATCGTGGGATTAACATCCCACTTTTATGCTCATATCGGGGCGGGTCACAAAGTCTTTCACCCACCTATGAGCAAGCTCATGTGGGTTTAGACCTTTTGACCCTGGCATCATGAAAATGATTATAATTTTGAAGGAGGAATTAAATATGTTGGTATCAGCAGAAGAAATGTTAAAAAAAGCAAAAGCAGAGCATTATGCAGTAGGACAGTTCAATATAAATAACCTCGAGTGGACTAAGGCAGCTTTAAGTGCAGCTATTGAATTAAATTCTCCTATCATCTTAGGTGTTTCCATGGGTGCCGGAAAATATATGACTGGATATAAGACAGTTGTAGGTATGGTAAAGGGTATGATGGAAGAAATGAATGTTAAAGTTCCTGTAGCTCTTCATTTAGACCATGGTGATTATGAGGGTTGTAAGAAATGTATCGAAGCAGGATTTTCATCAATAATGTTTGATGGCTCACATCTTCCTATTGAAGAAAATGTTGAGAAGACAAAAGAACTTGTTGCAATATGCAAAGATAAAGGAATGTCTATTGAAGCGGAAGTAGGTTCGATAGGTGGGGAAGAAGACGGAGTTATCGGTAAAGGTGAATGTGCAGACCCACAGGAATGTAAGAGAATTGCAGACCTCGGCGTTACAATGCTTGCAGCCGGAATTGGTAATATTCATGGAAAATATCCTGATAACTGGGAAGGTTTAAGCTTTGAGACACTTGATGCAATCCAGAAATTAACAGGTGATTTGCCGTTAGTTTTACATGGTGGAACAGGTATTCCTGACGATATGATAAAGAAAGCAATTTCACTCGGAGTTGCTAAAATCAATGTTAATACTGAATGTCAGATAAGCTTTGCAGCAGGCACAAGAAAATACATTGAATCAGGAAAAGATTTAGTAGGAAAGGGATTTGACCCTCGTAAACTTCTTGTTCCTGGAACAGAAGCTATTAAAGAAACAGTAATTACCAAAATGAAATTATTTGGTTCAGTAGATAAAGCATAAAATTAAATATCTACAAAAATAGAACAAAACACAGACAAAAGGAGCACAAAATTATGAATACAACATTAGTTGTTATGGCAGCCGGTATTGGTAGCAGATTTGGCGGAGGAATCAAGCAGTTAGAGCCTGTAGGTCCTAATGGTGAAATTATAATGGATTATGCAATTCATGATGCCAAAGAAGCAGGATTTAATAAAGTAGTTTTTATAATCCGTAAAGATTTGGAGAAAGACTTCAAAGAGATAATTGGTAACCGTATATCAAAGGTAATTGATATAGATTATGCATTTCAGGAATTAGATAACCTTCCGGACGGATTCAGCGTTCCGGAGGGAAGAAAGAAACCATTTGGAACAGGTCAGGCAGTTCTTGCATGTAAAGGTATCGTCAATGAACCATTTGCAGTAATAAATGCAGATGATTACTACGGAAAAGAAGCTTTTGTAAAAGTTCATGATTTTCTTGTAAATCCTGAAAAATCAGGCAAGAAATATGACTTCTGCATGGCAGGTTTTATTCTTGGAAATACATTAAGTGATAATGGTGCTGTTACAAGAGGTATCTGTAAAGTCAATGAAGATAACATACTTATAAGTGTCGATGAGACAGGTGGAATTGAGCGTGTATCAGCCGATAAAGTTGTATGTGAGAAAAACGGAAAACAGGTTGAAGTATCAGCAGACAGCTATGTATCAATGAATATGTGGGGATTAACTCCAGATTTCTTTGATGAATTAGAGACCCGTTTTGTAACATTCTTAGAGAACATGAAACCAGAAGAAGGACAGAAAAAAGAATATCTTCTTCCTATGATAATTGAAGATTTACTTGTTGAAGACAAGGCTCAGGTCAAAGTTCTTGAAACCAAAGATAAATGGTTTGGTGTTACATATAAAGAAGATAAGCAGGTAGTTGTTGATTCAATCAAAAAGCTTCATGACGAAGGAAAATATCCTGCAAAATTGTAATGACAGATTCAATAAAATTATTTTAGGCTGTTAATTTAATTTAAGCTGTTAATTTAAGTTGTTATTAATTGCAGATATCTGTCTGATAAAATAATAAGTAAAACATATAAGTGAATTAAAGAGGCTCTTTTTGGCAATACTTTCCATATATGAAAGGAGAGAAAGTATGAAGTCAAAAAGAGCCTTTATGTTATTTGTAACTGTTTTATGGATAATTGCAGGAATAACACTTATAATAACATTAAATCAGGAAGATGAAGAAGCCGTCGTTGAGACATTTGGGCAGATAAATTGTGAAAAACTGCAGAGCAGATTTTATTCTGAGGGCACATTGGAAGAAAATTATCTTACACGCAATGAACAGACACAATTGCTCGAAAATATGGCAAAACAGATAGGAATAACTAAAAACTATGAGATTTCACAGCAGGATAATGATAATAAACATATAATAATGCTTGATAAATCATCTGACAGTGCACAGGTAGTAATGAAAATTATTACTTACGAAGTGGAAGTAGAGGACAATGTCGTTCAGACAAAACAGTATTTTTC
>CAJJNI010000160.1 GCA_905193085.1 uncultured Lachnospiraceae bacterium
TAACATTAAGTATTCCCATAACATAAGTGTGATTCTGCAAATCAAATTCTCGATTACCTATTTTCATTTTGTCTCTCCTTCATGTTATAATAATGTCAGGGTCAAAATATTCCCTAATTATGATGCCTACGGATTGCTCCGCACTATGTGTGCTCCTGGCATCATATAATTATGTCTTTATTTTTCTCTTCTTCGGACCATTTGCACATAGCATATGCATCACACGAAAAACAGCATCTTGAAGCTTTATCTGCTTTGTAGAGAATATCTGCAAGGCAGCCGCCTTTCCTGGTAATATCACTCTGCCCGTGACTGTGCTGTAATATTGCCCGGCTTATAATATCTGCCTCTTTCTCATCAAAATCACAGTCCAGTAATATTGTGCGTGCAAGAACTGCACCTGTCTGTTCATGTGGGATTCCTTTTTCATACTGTTCTGCCCGCCCCAAATCATGAAGCAGTGCAGCAGCATAAATATATTCATCAATTATATCTGATAAGACATGGCCGTTTTGTAACTTATATTCAGCTAAATAAATACAGCCGATTCTTGCAACATCAAGCAGATGTTCTATACCATGTCTGCAGAATATTCTGTCTTTTTCGTATTTCTTTATTTTACTTAAATTTTCCACAAACAACTCATGTTTAAATATCTTATTTATTCTTTCCATTATATTTCCCTGATATTATTTCTGATTACTGCAATATTCTTTTTCAAACTCAGCAAGAAAAGAAAATGAGCCAAACACAACAACTAAGTCATTACAGGTTATACTTTGCCGTAAGAATCTCACTGCTTCTTCTATAGTTGTAGCACTCACTGTATTTATTCCATAATCTTCCGCGGTATTTTTAAGAACCTGCGAATCAAGCTGTCTGTTATGAATATTTGTCGGAATCGTTATAAGCTCTGTGCACTTAACAGCTACCGTTTTGATTACACTCTCATAATCTTTATCAGAAAGCATACCTGCTACCATAATTATTTTATCAAACTTTCTGACAGAAGTGTATTCTGACAATGATTCTGACAGTGCTTCTGCTGCTGCCAGATTATGCGCTCCGTCTATAATCACATCGGGATTTGTGCCAATAAGTGTAAATCTGCCTTTCCACTCAGTCTGTTTTAATGCCATTTTAACACATCTGTCACTAAAGGCAAAGCCTGTTTTTTTAAGCACATTTATTACCTCAAGCACTACAGTTGCATTGTCAGTCTGGCGGCTTCCCATAAGACTTATTTCATACACATCTTTATCATTATAAATAAATTTCTGTAAATTGTCACTAAATTTTTGTAAAATAGTGTAATTTCCTGGATAAATAACTTTGGTGCCGGCATCAGCCGCCGCTTTTTCCAAAACTTCGCAGACTTCTTTTTTCTGTATTGAGCTTACGACATATGAACCTTTCTTTATTATTCCTGATTTATGCATTGCAATCTCTTCTAATGTGTTTCCAAGAATATTAGTGTGGTCTATTGATATCGGTGCAAAAACAGCGCATAGTGGTGCACTAATAATATTCGTAGCATCCATGTCACCACCAAGTCCGACTTCTAATAAAACAATATCACATTTTTTCTCTTTAAAATAAATAAATGCTGCCGCAGTCTCAATTTCAAATGCAGTTGGTCTCCTGTGTCCATCATGTTCCATTTCATCTGACACTTTAAGAATCTGCTGAAGAATTTGTGCATAATTTTCTTCTGATATAGCCTCATGACACACACTTATAGTCTCTCTTCTGTCAAAAACAGCAGGCGAGGTAAATCTGCCTGTGATATACCCCGCCTTGTTAATTATCTCATATAAAAATGCAATTATAGAACCTTTTGCATTTGTTCCTGCAACATGAATAAATTTAAGCTCATTTTGTGGATTTCCAAGCCTGTACATCAGTTCTTCCATACAGTCCAGACCATAAATACTGCCTTTTCTTTCTATATTTGTAATAATTTTCTCTGCATTTTTATAGTTCACTTTTTTCAACTTCTTTTCTTCTCAAAATATCATAATTATCAGGTTTTTCACTTAAAACAACCCTCAACTGCTGCTGTGGGTGCGGTGCACTCTCCATAGTTTCGCCTTTGTCATCAATAATAGACAACACTTTGGCTTCAACATTTCGTCCGTCAGGTTTCATTATTTCAATCGTCTCGCCAACGCTGAACTTATTTCTCTGCTCAAGTGCAAAACTTCCATCTTCATCCACATCAGACACTATACCAAGATAAGTGTATTCCTTGATGTATGTGTTATTGTCATAAATCTGTGCATCATCGGACGGTTTTCCGTAAAAGAAACCTGTAGTAAACTGTCTGTAAGTACACTTTGAAATTTCATCAAGATACCAGTCCATGTTAGCTTTATATTTTTCCGGTGATTCTAAATAATCATCAATCGCTTTTCTGTAAGTTCTTGCAACTGTCGCAACATAAAGTGCTGTCTTCATTCTTCCTTCTATTTTGAAACTGTCAATCCCGGCATCAATCAAGTCAGGAATATGCTCTATCATACATAAATCTTTGGAATTAAAAATATAAGTTCCTCTTTCATTTTCATAAACCGGATAGTATTCACCCGGTCTTTTCTCTTCTACGACAGCATATTTCCATCTGCAAGGATGTGTACATGCCCCGTGATTGGCATCTCTGCCTGTAAAGAAATTGCTGAGCAGACATCTTCCTGAATATGAAATGCACATAGCTCCATGAACAAATGTTTCTATTTCCAAATCATCGGGAATATTTTCTCTTATTTCTTTAATTTCACGCAGTGATAATTCTCTTGCCGACACAACTCTCTTAGCACCAAGTGACTGCCAGAATCTGTAAGTCATATAATTTGTATTATTTGCCTGAGTGCTTACATGAAGCTCCATATCAGGTAAAACTTCTTTTGCTATCGTAAATACACCCGGGTCGGAAATTATAAGTGCATCAGGCTTTATTTTGCCAAGCTCCCTAAAATATTCCCTCACACCGTCAAGGTCATAGTTGTGTGCTAAAATGTTAGCTGTAACATACACTTTAACACCATGCTTATGTGCGAACCCAATGCCCTCGGCCATATCTTCTTTTGAAAAATTCTTAGCCTTAGCCCTGAGTCCAAAAGCTTCACCGCCAATATATACTGCATCTGCTCCAAATATAACTGCAGTCTTTAATACTTCAAGACAACTTGCAGGTATAAGTAATTCTATATCTCTCATGTTTTAAGACTCCTCTTATTTTTTTACACTGAGTGTAACTCCATCAGCTACAGGAAGAACGGTTGTAACAATATCTTCCCTGTGATTAAGTTCATATAAATATTCCCTCATTCTGCTGTGAATAGTGCGGTTCCGCCTTGTTACCGCAAATCTGGACTCAACAATTTCTCCATCCTGAAGCACATTGTCAGAAACAAGCAGTCCATTCTTTGCCAAAAGTCTCATAACATGTGGTAAGAAGTTAATATACTGCCCCTTCGCTGCGTCCATAAAAATAAAATCATAACATTCATCAAGGTCTTCCATTATCTCCAATGCATCTCCTTCAAGCAATGTTATTTTTCTATCTTTGTCGAATTTATTGAAATTTTCTTTTGCAACAGGAATTCTCTTCTCGTATTTTTCAATTGTAGTTATTTTTGCTTCAGGACAATATTCGCTCATTAAAAGTGCCGAAAAACCAATTGCAGTCCCTACTTCAAGAATTTTTACCGGTTTTTTCAAAGTAAGCAGAAATCTCAGCAAATCCTGCATTTCTTTACGAATAACAGGCACATTATCTTCAAGTGCCTGTCGTTCAAGTTCTAAAAGCCTGTCTGATGGTTCATTGCACAAAGAGCGAACATATGTAAGCATTCTTTCATCAACAATCATTTTATTTATTCTCCATCTTTTGTCTGTGATGACTGGGTAACTATAGCATTCATAATTTCTTTGGCATTCATGTCCGTTGTCAAATCATAACTGCCCGGCACAAGCTTTCTTCCTGCTTCGTAACAATATGACTGCGCCAAAAATACATATGCGTCCTGAATAAGCCCCCTTCTCTCAAGCATATTTCCAATATCAAGAACAGAGTCGCCTTCTGCAATGGTTATTGTAACATCTCTGGCATCTTCCTTGCTTGTCATTGACTCGTCCATAAATACAGCATGTCCAAAATCATAAGCTTTTGCGGCACCCTGCACCAGCAATATTACAATTACAACCATTGCAATTAAATAAATGGCTTTTTTAATTATATTTACGGCAGTAATCTGTGATTTCATTCCTATTGCCTCCTAAGTATATTACACTTCCATTATTATAGGTAAAATCATAGGATTTCGTTTAGTTTTCTTCCATAAAAATTCACTGAGGGAATCTCTGATTTCAATCTTAATCTTGCCCCAGTCTGATATATTACGGTCAAGACACTGTTCGAGTGAATCATATACAACACTTCTTGCTTCTTCGAGTAAATCTTCTGATTCTCTTACATAGACAAATCCCCTTGACACAATATCAGGTCCTGAAAGAAGGTTATTGCTGTATTTTTCAAGTGTCATAACTACTATCAGTATTCCGTCTTCTGACAGGTGCTGTCTGTCTCTTAAAACAATATTTCCAACATCACCAACACCAAGACCATCAACAAGAATTGCTCCTGTATGAACCTGTCCTGTTACTGCTGCACCTTCATCATCTAATTCAAGAACATCTCCTGATTTCATAATAAATACATTTTCTTTCGGAATACCAAGACTCATAGCAACTCCTGCCTGTGCCTTTAAATGGCGGTATTCACCATGAACAGGTATCGCATACTTTGGTTTTACAAGAGAATATATTAACTTAATCTCTTCCTGACACGCATGACCTGAAACATGAGTATCCTGGAAAATAACATCAGCGCCCTTAATGGATAATTCATTGATTACATTAGATACAGCCTTTTCATTTCCCGGTATAGGGTTTGAACTGAAAATAACAGTATCTCCCGGCTGAATTGTAACTTTCTTATGAACACCTGCTGCCATTCTTGAGAGTGCAGCCATTGATTCGCCCTGACTTCCTGTAGTAATCAAAACCATCTGTTCATCAGGATAATTCTTCATCTGCTCAATATCTATAAGTGTTCTGTCAGGAATATTAAGATATCCAAGCTCTGCCGCAGTAGAAATTATGTTAACCATACTTCTACCTTCAATGACAACTTTTCTGCCATATTTGTATGCGGAATTAATTATCTGCTGGACACGGTCAACATTTGATGCAAATGTAGCAATTATAATCCTTGTATTCTTATGGTCCGCAAAAATTGTATCGAAGGTCTTTCCGACTGTCTTCTCTGACATTGTAAATCCAGGTCTCTCAGCATTTGTACTGTCGCACATAAGCGCAAGAACACCTTTTTTTCCAATTTCTGCAAATCTCTGTAAATCGATTGCATCACCAAATACCGGTGTATAATCCACCTTAAAGTCACCTGTATGGACAACTATTCCTGCCGGTGAATAAATAGCAAGGGCAGAAGCATCTGCAATACTGTGATTTGTCTTTATAAATTCAATTCTGAAACACCCTAAATTAATTGACTGTCCATGCTTAATAACTTTCCTCTTAGTAGTTCTCTGCATGTTACATTCTTTTAATTTATTATCGATAATTCCAATTGTAAGTTTTGTAGCATAGATAGGAACATTAATATCCTTAAGTACATACGGGAGTGCTCCTATGTGGTCTTCATGACCATGTGTAATCACGAATCCTTTAACTTTTTCAATATTATCTTTAAGATAGGTTAC
>CAJJNI010000161.1 GCA_905193085.1 uncultured Lachnospiraceae bacterium
CAAGCATACTTACAAAAACACTGACAATTGTTATTACACTGTTAAATATCTGCGGTATACTCTGGCTTATCATCTGTCTTAATGTATCAGCATCGTTAGTATACACTGACATGATATCTCCATGTGCATGTGTGTCAAAATATTTTACCGGAAGACTTTCCATATGTGAAAATAAATCATTTCTGATATTTCTTAAAGTTCCCTGTGTAACATAAACCATAAGCCTTGACTGCACAAAGCTTGCAATTACACCAATAAGATAAAATACTCCTACACGCATTATCGCATGTGCCAGCGGTGTAAAATCAGGTTTTGCTGACAATAATAATGGTGAAATATAATCGTCAATGAGAGTCTGCATAAATAATGTTCCCTGAACATTGGCAAGAACACTTACAATAATACATATAATAACTATAAGGTAATGTATTCCATAATTTTTGATAACATATTTCATCAGTCTTGAAAATATTTTTCCCGGATTTTTAACTCCTGACTTCATTCCTCTCGGCTGAGGTCCTCTCATAGGTCCGCCAACCGGCTTTGATTTATTATTATCTGCCATTATGCTTCACCTGCCTTTACTGTATTCTCTTTATTTTCATCAAAATCACCACTGCCGCCCTGAGTCTGTGATTCATAAACTTCACGGTAAATTTCATTATTACTCATAAGCTCATCATGTGTTCCAAATCCTGTTACTTTACCATCATCAAGAACAATTATTCTGTCTGCATCTTTAACACTTGAAATTCTCTGTGCAATAATAAGCTTAGTTGTACCAGGTATTTCATTTTTAAAGGCATTTCTGATTTTTGCATCTGTTGCTGTATCAACAGCACTTGTGCTGTCATCAAGTATGAGCACTTTAGGTTTCTTTAGAAGTGCCCTTGCTATACATAATCGCTGTCTTTGTCCACCTGATACATTTGTTCCACCCTGCTCGATAAATGTGTCATATTTTTCAGGCATTTTCTCGATAAATTCATCTGCACATGCAAGCTCGCATGCATGGCGGCATTCTTCTAATGTTGCATCTTTATCGCCCCATCTTAAGTTATCTAAAATAGTTCCGGAAAACAGCATGTTTTTCTGCAATACAACTGACACTTCATTTCGAAGTATATCTAAATCATATTCTCTTACATCTTTTCCGCCAACCTCTACCTTACCTTCTGACACATCATAAAGGCGGCTTATAAGATTTACAAGACTTGTCTTTGCACTGCCTGTTCCACCAATTACACCGATTGTTTCACCCGATTTAATATCAAGATTTATTCCCTTTAAAACAGGCTCTTTGCTGTCTTTCTTATATGAAAAATATACATTGTCAAACTTAATGCTTCCATCTTTAACTGTATAATCAGGATTCTCAGGATTATTTAAATCACTCTTTTCATTTAACACTTCACAGATACGCTTTGCACTTGCAAGACTCATTGTAAGCATAACAAAAATCATTGAGAGCATCATAAGACTCATAAGTATGTTCATACAGTATGTCAAAAGACTCATAAGCTGTCCTGTCATTAAATCACCGGACACAATCATTTTAGCTGCTATCCAGCTTATAAGCATAATACAGCCATATACAGTAAACATCATAAGAGGCATGTTATAAGTTGTAACACCTTCTGCTTTTACAAATATTTTGTATATGTTTTCACTTGCTTTTTTGAATTTATCTGTTTCATGGTCTTCTCTTACATATGCTTTTACTACACGGATTGCAGATACATTTTCCTGAACGCTGGCATTTAAGTCATCATACTTTGGAAATGCTTCATTAAAGTACTTCATTGCTTTTATTACAATAAAGAACAATGCACTGCCGAGTAAAATTACCGCAATAAGATATATACTTGCCAGACGTGCATTTATAGTAAATGCCATAATCATTGCAATTATAAGACTTATCGGCGCTCTTACACACATACGAAGCAGCATCTGATATGCATTCTGAATATTTGTCACATCAGTTGTAAGACGCGTAACAAGACCTGCTGTACTGAACTTATCTATATTTGAAAAAGAAAATGACTGTATATTAATGTACATTGCCTCTCTTAAGTTTCTGGCAAATCCTGTTGAAGCTCTTGCTCCATATTTACCACCCATAATTCCGGCAAACAAACCTATTCCTGCCATAACTACCATAATAGCACCAACGGCATAAATATGATTTATGTTTCCTTTTTCTACACCATCATCAATAATTGAACCCATCAGTAGTGGAATTATCATTTCCATAATTACTTCAAGTATCATAAATACAGGTGTCATAAAAGAATCTTTTTTAAATTCTTTTATCTGCGACGCTAAAGTCTTAATCATTTTATTCATCCCTTTCTCTTTTTTCTTGCACTGAAAAACAAGTAATCAGACAAAATAATTTGCTGGTTACTTGTTTTATTCTGATACTTCAGCTACTCATTTTAAAGCGTTTCTTTATTATAACTCAAATTCTAAATTATTTGTGTTAAATTTCTGTGAAACTTTTTTTTAGCAACACCTGTTAATTACTGTAATACATTTTCTACATAAGTAGTTTTGCAAGGGTTGCAAATAATTTATCCGGCTCTATCGGTTTGGATAAATGTGCATTCATGCCCGCTTCTCTTGTTTCTTTTATATCGTCCTCAAACGCATTTGCTGTCATTGCTATTATCGGTATTGTTCCTGCATCATCTCTGGAGAGCTTTCTTATTTCCATACTTGCTTTAAGTCCGTCCATAACAGGCATCCTGATATCCATAAGTATTGCATCATAATATCCAATCTCTGACTGTGTAAATTTATCAAGACCTTCTTTACCGTCACCTGCTACTTCAACTATCATTTTCCTGCTTTGAAGGAGTCTTGTTGCTATCTGACAGTTTATTTTATGGTCTTCACAGAGAAGAATTCTCTTACCTTCAAGAATTTTTGCTTCATCAACAGGCTCTGTCTCCTCTTCTTCCATTGTTTTACTTCCGATACGGTTGTTTAAATATACAAGAAATTCTGTTCCTTCACCAAGACGGCTGATACATTCAATTTTACCGCCCATAAGTTCTACAAGCTGTTTTGTTATAGCAAGTCCAAGACCTGTTCCTTCCTGTTTCGTATTTCCGCGCACGAACGGTTCATACAGTCTTTCCTGAAATTCTTCACTCATTCCTATACCATCATCTTTGATTAACATACAGTATGAGAGCATGGTAGAAGTTACATCAATTATCATAAAAGTAAAAGTAACATGCCCGCCCGGCTTAGTAAATTTAACTGCATTTGATAACAGATTTACCATTATCTGGCTTAATCTCTGGAAATCTCCTATTATATAGCTTACCCCTGCAGATGGAACAACCATCTTAAACTCTATATTTTTATTAGCTGCAAGATTTCCTATTATTGAAGCGTTTGAAGACCATAATTTCTGCAATGAAATATTCTCTTCATGAAGCTCCATTTTACCACTGTCTATTTTAGTCATATCAAGGACTTCATTTATAAGTCCAAGCAGATATTGTGCAGATATATTTATTTTGTGAAGATAATCTTCCTTCTCGGACTCAGTTGCATCAGCAAGCATTTCCTGTGATGAAAAACTTATTATCGCATTCATAGGAGTACGCATGTCATGGCTTATTCTGGAAAAGAATTCGGTTCTGGCTTTACCTTCACTGATATTATGGCTCATAGCTTCAATTGATGTAACAAGCTGATCTATTTCCGCAATTCCAAGTCTTTCCAGATGGAAATCCGGTTCCGGCTTCATTTTCTGCACTTTTCCTGCAAGTCCTGTAATTGGTTTTGAAAAATATCTGCTTACAAAAAATATGGCAACTCCACCTATAATAAGTCCTATTACAGCATCAAAAAGCAAAAGCACCCGAATATTTTTCTGAAAAAAGTACAATTCATCCTGCTTTAAGAGACCGACAAATTTTATCCTGCTGTCTGCAAAGCGTGTATCTTCTTCTCCTGAATAAATTTCTGTCACACTTGCACACACACATTTATTATTTTCTTCCATACAAAAGAATTCATTTTCACTGTTTAAACTATTGTTTATCTTATGCTTCAACAGATTCTCATTGACTGTAATATTTCCATTGTATGAAATAATCTCAGATTTTTTACTGTCTTCGTCATATTTTACAAGCATATATCCACTGTTATTTCCAAGCTCATTATATGGCATAAGTGAAGTCAGATATTCTTCTGTAAGTTCTATACCAAGTACTCCATATGGATACCCTGTGCAATCCTGAAGACATACTGAATATGACACAACTTTCTCATCATTATCTGAATACGAATGTAATGAAGAAATATATGCTGCATCGTCCCAGTTATCGTAATATCCTTTATATGCATCCGATAACGGCCGGAAATAATACTCTGCATCATCACCTTTATTAAAAACATAATCAGACTCCCAGTCTATCTCTTTCTCACAACCGACTCCACTTATTATCGACTCTGGACATCTTATTACAGTAAGATCCTCATTAACAATATAAGCTGAATCCTGATCATAGTCTCTTATACACAGACCTTTTTTTACCTGTGTTTTCTCCTCATCTAATGTTACAAGTTCTTTATTATTATTTAATATAAGAAAAACACCATTTACCTCATTATTTCTAAGCATTGTAATCAGAATATCTGACACATCTTCCAGATACTTTTCCTGCATCTGCTCATTCTCATACATTGGAACATCTGATTCTTTTTTATATTTTTCATAAATCTGATTAAATGAATTTGCATACTCTGACATATCAGACCAGTTATCAGTAAACAAAGCTTCAATCTTTCCGCCTCTTTCAGAAACTTTATTTTCCATATTTTTCTGTGCACTTAAACACAAAATATCGGTTATTCCCCCATGAACCGCAGAAAAATAAAATATACACGACTGCAGAATCATCACACAGATAATAGGTACAAATAATTTTCTAAATATTGACTTAACTTTCTTTGACTTTCTTCTTATCTTTTTATTTTCCAACGAACCTTCTCCTATCCGTATAATCTATTAACACTTACATTACAGATATAATTATGTATATTTATATTTTACAATTAACAGCTAATAAGTCAAGAGCAATATATATTGCTTTACTATTATTGTAAAAACTGCTATTATTATGTCAGGGGATAAATGTCCGAATCCACATGAGCCTGCTCATATTCAGGTAAATACCTCAGAGTCCATGGCATCATATTTTTTGTAATAAAAAGGAGTTCACGAATGAACAATAACTATTTTTATAAATATTTTTCAACAAAAAAAGATTATCCAAACCTTAATAAACTTTTTAATATTCAGGCGCAGTTAGATGATACTAACAAATCTGAGGCAATAATTGATGCAATAGAAGAAAGTAAAGACTTATTTATAGAAAAAGCGAAAATTTCCGTAAAATACTCTTTTTATAATTTAGATAAGATTAATGCTGATAACATAATTGTATCTGACGACACAGCATCATCTTATATTTTAACAGGAAATCTTCTTCCATTAATATTAAAAGACTGTCATCAGGTTATACTATACACGCTTACTTTAAATGGTTATGATGAAATTATAGAAGAATGTGATGATGATATACTTCTCTCATTTTTCTGTGATGCATGGGGAAGTGCATATGCTGAATCAGCAGATTCTTATTTTATAGAAACCATTCGTTCAGAATACCAAAAAAACAACCTGTATATGACAATCTCCCACAACCCGGGACAGCATCTGTTTCCACTAAAAAATCAGCAGACTTTCTT
>CAJJNI010000162.1 GCA_905193085.1 uncultured Lachnospiraceae bacterium
TATATACAGAACAATTTGCAAAGCCATACTCAAGTAATGTTACCGCATCTTTAAATCTTACCTTGTAATCAGGTGCAGCCATAACTACCGCAATCAAATCTACCCCGTCTTTACTTGCAGTCGCTGATACACAATATTTTGCTTTGCTTGTAGAACCTGTTTTTAAGCCTGTGGCATAACTGTACTGCTTAATCAGCTTATTCGTGTTAGTCAGTCCAAACTCACTGCTTCCTTTATTTGTTGTATGTACAATATTTTCCATCCATATACCTGAATAATTAAATATCTGTGGATACTTCGTAATAAGCTCCCTTGACATTATTGCAACATCTCTTGCAGTAGTTATATGTCCATCAACATCAAGCCCACAGCAATTCACAAAATTAGTATTGTTCATTCCAAGTGATTTTGCACGCTCGTTCATTTTTTCTACAAATTTAGCTTCTGTTCCACAAATATGCTCAGCCATTGCTACACATGCATCATTAGCAGATGCAACCGCAATACATTTAATAAGAGTATCTACCGTCTGTTGCTCCATTGCTTCTAAAAAAACCTGTGAACCACCCATACTGGCAGCATATTCACTTGTAGTAACCATTTCGTCCAGCTTTATCTTTCCTGAGTCTAATGCATCAAAAATTAATATCAGAGTCATAATTTTTGTAATACTTGCCGGCGGCATCTGTCTGTCTGAGTCTTTTTCATAAATAACAGTTCCGGTAGAAGCCTCCATAAGTAGTACGGCTTCTGCCTGAACATTAACTTCATTTGCTTCTGAAACAGCTTCAGGTGTCACTTCCTCTGAATATGTCAGAGAACATAGATTGACAGAAATAATCAGTGACACCATAACACATATTAGTAATTTTGAATATCTCTTGCAAACACATTTTAACATAATATCCACCTGCTTAATGCAAATATATATTATTATATTATTTCTAAAAATATATAGAACTGTTTTGTTTAATAAATATTAATATTGTATAAATCTTAATTTACACTTATATTCGTATTGTATTTTTATTACACGATAAATAAAATATGCACCCTCAAACCATAACAGTGAAGATGCATACTGTATTTTCTACAATATATTTATACATGATTAAATATATTTGACTATTATATTTCCAATTTCTTCAAGTATTTTTTTATATTTATATGGGGTAATTCCTAACATTCTTTGCACTTCAGCACCATTATAGCCTTCTATAATCATACATATCAATGCATCTATATAATAATATTCATTTGCATCATGTAATATTCTCTTTTTAACTTATTTAATATTAATTTTTGCATAAATCATAATTAAATTTAAAATTATAAACATTATTTACAACACAAAAAAGCCATCACACAATGGTACAAACCATTGCATGACAGCTTTATATTACATTTTATATTTTATGTAATTATTTTCAGATAGATTATTTAATGATACCAAGAGCAACTTTAAGTACACTTGTTACATCTGATAATGAGATTTTTCCATCTCCATCATAATCTGCTGCTTCTGTCTCAGAATCATCTGCTGGTGTTACAATGTTAAGAGCAAACTTAAGAACTGATGTTACATCTGTTAAACTTACTTTACCATCACCATCTACATCACCTTTAACTACATTAACTACATTGCCTTCATATACATCTAAAATCTGTTCTTCTGTTAATACATTTTTGTAGAACTGAATATCACCGATGCATACCTGAGAAGTTGTTGTTGCCTGTGCATATTCGTTAGCGTAGTTACCGATACCACCTAAGCAGAGTTTTGAATTTTCATCTGAAATCCAATCCATTAAGAGACGGCATACATAGTTACCATAAGAAATGTTACCCATATCTTTTTCTGAACCAGCACCATTTCTCATACCGGCACCCTTGTTAAATCTCTTGAATGATTTTGAAGTATCAAGTGAAACAGCACCACGGCTGCTGTAATTGCTTTCTACATCTACAAGTTCTCCATCAACATAGAACTCTACCCAGTCATTCTGTACTGTGATAGCCACATGATGCCATGTACCTGCATTAGCATTTTTCTTATTGTCTTTGCTGACAGGTGAATTTGCTACATATGTAGCTGATGAATATGAACCATTACCGTTTGCATCTTTACCTCTTGATTCTGTCCATGAGTTCATGAAGAATACATTGGCATTCTGCATACCGGCTTTTGTTCCATAAGATGCTTTTACATTGCTGTTTTCATTGATACCTAAAACATTATCAGGTACCCAGAAAACTGAGTTATCAGCATCAATCTGAAGTTCACCATCTTCTAATGCATATCTGATATTTGACTGTCCTGAAGTAATTGTCTGATGTGCATCTGTTAATTTAACATGAGAAGTTTCAGGATATGTTACATTTCCTTCACCATCTGTAATTTCTGGTAATTTGCTATATGCATCATATGTAGCTGTCTCGAACATTGCTGTTAATGTACCATCAGCTGCCATATAGAAACCATCTTTGTAGTTAGGGTTAGCAAAGAAAAATCTTGCTGAACCTGTAAATCTTGTCTTACCTTTTAATGCAGCCTGCATTGTCTGTACTAATGCATAATCATATACAGGACCTGAATTACCTGTCTTTGAATCTGTTACTAGTGTTGGTTCAAATCCAGTATCTGTCTGTGTATAATATCCACCTGCATAATCAAAATAGAAATCTAATAATCCGTCAGGATCATTATATGTACCGTCTGCTGCCTGTCCATACTGTAATACTCCTGATGGGCTGTACTTTAATCCGTCAGCTTTCTGTTTGTCAGTTAATTTAGCATACTGCTGGTCCCAAAGTTTTGTTGGAAGGTATTTTGAATAATCATCTGCCTGAAGATAATATTCGTTATCATTTTCCCAACGAAGAACTGAAGAGTTCTGGTATACACCATCTTCATCTACAGGTACTTTAATCCAATATGCGATTGTAACACCCTTTTTCCATAATGGAACATATTTTGTACCAATCTTCTGTGGAGTAACATCTTCTGTATCTTCACATTCTTTTAACTCATCTGCAAGTCCTGCAAATGGATTATCAATTTTAAGTTCTGTAGAAACATTCTGTGTCTTTACAGGTGTAGAACTAACTGTACCGCTCTCTACATAATAATAATCATTCTTTGGAATCTGGAAATCAAGATATTTAGCAGTCTCTTCTGACATATCGTCTGTCTTTGAAGATGTTTTCTTCTGATATTCATCAATCTGTGCTGTTGTATCATCAAACTGTAATGCACTGCTTAAACTTTCTGAATCTGTAACATCTACAACTGATGGACCACTGCTTATATTCTCTACAGTTACATACTGAGCATCTTTACCTTCCCCTGTATAAACAAGTCCGTTCGCATCGAGTTTTTCACCCTCTGAAAGTTCAGATGCAGCTTTGACAACATAAATTGTCTCTGAGTTAGTTACCTCAGCTCCCTCAATCCCCTCAATTCCTTTTGAAAAATCGTATGTCGCAACCGGTGCAGGTACTGTAGCTGCTGCCACATTTGAAACATTAACTGTTAAAGCTGTAGGAGCTGCTAATGCTGCTGCTAATGCAACTGCGAAAACTTTTTTTGCATTTTTTGCAATAAATTCTCTTTTCATCTTTTCTTCCTTCCTTTTTTGTTAAAATTTGAGGATAAAACCATCAAGTTTATTATACACCACTTTTATTATTTTTCAAGCTTTTTATTATATTTTATTCCATATTTATTTTGTTTTTTTTTAGTTTATTAATATTTATTCATCCCAGTTGTGATAAACCTGCTGTACATCATCATCTTCATCAAGTAAATCAAGAGTCCTCTGCAATTTCTTAATATCTTCTTCATCAGGTAACTCTACCCATGTCTGTGGAATCATTGTCACTTCCGCACTTGCCATTGGTATTCCTGCTTCTTCCAACTGCTGGCGCACTTCACTGAATGCATCTGGTTCTGTGATGATTTCAAAACTGTCATCTTCTTCATTAAAATCATCTGCTCCGGCATCTAAAGCTGTCATCATTAACTCATCCGCATCACCTTCAAACTCTTCTTTGGCAACGATAATCTGTCCTTTTTTATCGAACATAAATGAAACACAGCCCTGGGTTCCGACATTTCCGCCACCCTTTGTAAATGCGTTACGCACATTAGCTGCTGTACGATTCTTATTATCTGTAAGAGCATCTACTATTATAGCGGTTCCGTTAGGTCCATATCCTTCATATGAAACATACTCATAATTAACTGAATTGGCATCTCCTGCTGCCTTCTTAATTCCTCTGTCAATTGTATCGTTTGGCATATTATTTGCTTTAGCTTTTGCAATTACATCACGAAGTTTACTGTTATTCGCAGGATCTGGTCCGCCTTCTTTAACAGCAACTGCTATTTCACGCCCAATTATAGTAAAAATTTTACCTTTGGCTGCATCATTTTTTTCTTTCTTATGTTTAATATTAGCAAATTTTGAATGTCCTGACATTTCTTTCTCTCCTTGTTTCTTTAAATTTACATACATTTTATTGTATCACATAGAACATATACAGGCAAGTATTTTTATATATGCTATGTGTATATATGCTATGTGTATACTGACTATTTACATATATCTTCATACTTTTAGTATTTATCATCAAATTCAATTATCAGTAAGCAGCTTAATGGCATTAATTGTACCCCAGCCCTGAAGTTTTTTTCCAATTCCCAAATCTTCTGCTTTTTCATATAGTCTTATTTTAACATCTATCGGCATAAGATATGGCTCTTTTTGCAGTAACAGGGCAATTACACCACTAACTACAGGTGTAGCCATTGAACTTCCGCTTTTTGAAATATAACCGGTTCTTTCATTTTTGCACGAAATTATCTTCTGTCCCGGTGCTATAAGCTCAGGTTTCATTACACATTCTTTTGTAGGTCCGATTCCAGAATAATATCTCTGAACTCTTCTTTCTCTTATTGCACCTACAGTTATGACTTTCGGACTAATACCAGGATTCGTTATACTCATTGTCTCAGGTCCGTTATTTCCCGCTGCCACGACAACTACAAGACCACTGTCCCATGCTTTTTCAACTATTTCCAGCAATTCTTTCTGCTCCTTAGTCTTTGCATCAGGAAACATTCCTATGGAAATATTCAGTATTTTTATATTGTATCTCAATTTATACTGTATTACCCAGTTTACCGCATGTTTAACATTTTCAACAGTTCCATTGCCATCTTCATCTAAAACTTTGGCAACAATAAAATGACAGTTTGGAGCTATACCCCTGTACCTGCCTTTGGAATTTATTCCGTTTCCACCTATAATTCCGGCTATGTGTGTTCCATGGCCATTCTCATCATAACACACTTCTCGATTATTTACAAAATCCTTAAATGCCCAGACCCTGTCACCAACATCTTTATTTTCGATACAAACCCCGGTATCTAAAACAGCTACTCCTATCCCAAAACCATCATATCTGATTCCATACTTATTTTCCAGTGCTTCAAGCCCTATAAGTTTTCTTACCCTGTCCATAACAGCACCCTTTGATTATATTTATATATATAATATTCGTCTGAATCAAATATGTTCGTCTACTTTTTCATCAATTCAAGTACGCACAAAAAACTCCACAGATATGTACGGCGTGTTTCCAAATCTAACTCTGCCACTGGTTTTAAGCCCTTTCCAAAGCATTGCTTTGACAAATATTTTCCATCTTCAT
>CAJJNI010000163.1 GCA_905193085.1 uncultured Lachnospiraceae bacterium
AGAGCAAAGCCAATTCCCCCTGTTCCCATAGGAAAATTAGGGTCTACATAATTATCCCCTGCACCAAAATATGACGGGTCAACACCGGCATAAACTTTCTTTCCTTCGCCCATATTTCTGCCTTTATTAAGGAAAATACGGCCTGCTTTTATTGCAAATTCTTTCCATTCTTTGTTTTCAAATATTTTTGCGGCATATAATATGAATAAAACTGTTCCGGCATTTCCTACAATTCCCGGGTATGAAGACCAGTAAAAACCTGTACCGTCTTCTGATGGAACCGCTTCTTTTATAGCCTGATTTACTATATTTGCAACAAGCTCTTTATAAAAATCATCTTTTGTCACATTGTAAAGCTGTGTCATTGCAAAACCTGCACCACTCCAGCCACTTGAAAATGCATATTTGGAGAAATTTCTTTTTAATTCTCTGTCATTATGCCATCTGTAATTTATATATTTTGCTGCTTCTTTTGCTTCATCTAAATATGCACTATCTTTAGTTACATCATAAAGTGACAGAAGAAAGCAGATTATTCCTGATGCACCTGCATACATACAAATCTCATCATAATATATCGGCCTTCCAAAAGCCGCATCTTCCAAAGACCAGTATATACCTTCTTTCCCCTGCTTTTTTCTTGTGTTTATAAAGTTCATAACTTCTTTAGCTGTCTGTAAATACTTCTCTGCTTCCATAATATTCTCCTCGCATAATATAACTAAAACTTCCCATAAACCGGATTATGAGAAGCTCATTAACTGTGTATGGAAAGTCTTAGTTATTTCTTTTATTCTGTAGTTGTAAATTCACCTGTTGAAACATCATATGTTGTTGTCTCAGGAACGCCTTCTAATTCAGGGAATGCTTTCTTTGTAAATTCTGCTTCATCTAAATCTGCATTTAAATCTCCTGTTGCCTGTAAATCTGAGAATGCATTTGAGAAAGTCTCTCTTGCTGCATCTACACCTGGGTTAAAGTCAAGTCCCTGTATAATTTTTGAATTAGTCTCTGCGTCACCTGATACATATCCACCATCAATCTGGATTTTAGCTGCTTCATCAGGATTTGCACTTGCGAATGCTGCACCTTTTTGTACTGCTCTTGCAAATGCTGCTGCACCTTCAGGATTGTTTTCTATCATATCCTGTGTAACTAAAGCCATGCAGCAATATTCATCTTTAAATTTTTCATCTTCGCCTGTATCTAATAATTTAACTACATCATATGTTGCTTCGATTTTAGTTCCCATTGGCTCATGAACACCAATTATATCCACTGCACCGTTTTCTAAAGCAAGTGGTAAATCTGACATTGAATATGCAACGAAATTAACATCTGCATTTGCACCATTTACTGTGAAACCTAAATCAGCCAATTTTCTCTTAAGCTCTAATGTACTTGAATCTACAAGTGTAGGAACACCAATTGTCTTTCCTTTAAAGTCTTCAAGACTGTTGATTCCTGCACCGCTCTTTGCATAAAATTTAGTACAGCCTTTATGTACACCTGTTACAAATGATACTGCAAGACCGTTTGAAATAGGTGTTATAAAATTACATGCAAGACCAAAGGCCGCATCAATTTTTCCTGTTGTAATTAAATCTACTGTCTCAGAAGAAGCTGCAACTGTAATTTCACAATCCTGTCCAATTGCCTCTAACTCTTCTTTGAAATATCCTTTTTCTGCTGCAACCTGCATTGCAACACCACAGACAGTATCTTTACTTACCTGAATACGGACAACTTTCTTTCCGTCAGAATTTGTAGCTCCTCCCGCTGTGTTGTTTCCTGAATTACTGCTGCCACAACCGGCTAAGCTTGTCATTGCCAGTGTTGCTGATACTAATAAAGCTAAAATTTTTCTTTTCTTCATCTCTTTTACCTTCCTTTTTTTACTTTACTTATATAAATAATATTGCGCTTCTCTCTACTTTCGCACTGCCTAAAACACGCACTGCCTACGGATTGCTCCCTTGCTACCGCAAGTTGCGCAATCCTCAAAACATTCACTGCTCTACTCACGCACTGCCTACGGATTGCTCCCTTGCTGCCGCAAGTTGCGCAATCCTCAAAACATTCAGAATCCGCTAATTTGCTTCGCAAATTGCTTCTTCTTCATGTTTTGGCGGGTTCTAAGGTCCAGCAATTTTTCATGCAAGCATGAAAATTGTTGGACTTTCGAACCCTGGCAGTGCTACAAGTAGTAGTCTGGGGCAGGTATGTTGCCTGCAAAGTTTAAGATTTCAAGTATTTCTCTTCTATAGTTCATGAATATATCCTGACCTCTGTTTCTCGGTCTTGATATTTCGATATCTATTACTTTTTCTACTTTTGCCGGTCTTGCTGACATTACTACGACCTGGTCTGACATGTATATTGCTTCGTCTACATCATGTGTTACCATTATCATTGTCATGTTGTGTTTTTCCCACAAATCAAGTATCATATCCTGCATGTTCATTCTTGTGAATGCATCTAACGCACCAAGCGGCTCATCTAAAAGTAATACTTTCGGGTGTCCGACAAGTGCTCTTGCAAGTGCTGCTCTCTGGCACATTCCACCTGATACCTGATGTGGGTATGAATGTTCAAAACCTTTTAAACCGACTGTTTCTATGAAACTGTCTACTTCTTCTTTCTGCTGTTTGTATACGCCTCTTGCTTTCAGACCGAATGCAATATTATTTTTTATATTTAACCATGGAAACAGGTTTGCCTGCTGAAACGCATATCCTCTGTCTACACCCGGTTTTACAACTTTTTCACCATCAAGATACACAGCTCCTGAATCTGCAACATTAAGTCCTGCTATTGCACGCAGAAGAGTTGTCTTTCCACAGCCGGAAGGTCCAATCAGTGATATAAAACTTCCTGGTTTTACGGTAAGATTCACATCATTTAATGCTACAATTTTAGAACCATCAGGATTGACAAATTCTTTATGTACATTTTCAATCTTAATTTCACCTACCATTTGATAACTCCTTTCTGCCATACTAAAACTACATCTTTAAGTTTGAATACTAATGTTATAACTATGGTACATATAACAGCCATAAGTATTAAGCCTGCATATACATTTGAATATAACATCATGCTTTTCTGCCAGTTAAGATACCAGCCCAGTCCTGCATTTGCTCCGAGAAGCTCTGCTGTTACCAATGTTACAAATGAACTGCATGTAGCATAAAAAATTCCTAAAAAGATACTTGGCATTGCTGCCGGAACAGCAACTTTGAAAATTGTTTTTGCTTTTGCAACACCTAATGTTTCTGCAACTTCAAAATATGAATTATTAACATTCTGAATACCGCTGCTTGTCATAAGTGTTACAGGGAACCATACTGCAAGGGCAACCATAAATACAGCTGCATCATATGATGTTGCAAGCAGTGATAATACAAGCGGTGACCATGATGTAGGAGGAATAGGTCCGATAAATTTCATCAGTGGTGAAATCCAGTAGCTTACCCTTTTGCTGAATCCGATAAGAACACCTGTTATAAAACCGAGTCCTGCACCTATTATAAATCCGTTCAATAAAAGCTTTCCTGATGCAGCTACGCATTCAATCATCAGCTTGTAATCTGTAATGAATACTCCGAATACCCTGTCAAGGCAAGGGAAATACAGAATCGGAAGTAACGCATATTTTGATGTTATAATATTTATAACAGCTATAAGCACTACCGCTCCTCCATAAAACGGAGCTTTATATGTTACTGCATTATCTAACTTTTTTATTATGAAAGACAGTATAAAAAATACTGCATAAACTCCTGTAAGTATAAACAGGAAATATAAGTAATACGGTTTATCTGCTGCCGGTTGCACTGATGAATCAGGTATTATGTAATCTGATAATATTGCTATTAGCAGTGCAATAAACGGTATAATTTTTTTTATTATATTTTTTACCATGCTATCACTCCTTGTACATATTAGTTGACAAATACTTAAATGCATTATCAGCAAGAATTATTACAATATTCTTTCCTTCTGCTTCCGGTCTTTTTGCTACAATTGTAGCAGCAGTAATTGCAGCTCCTGCTGACTGTCCTAAAAATATTCCATCTGATTTAACAAGCTTTCTTCCTGTCTCATATGCATCTTCTGCGAGAATATCTATACATTCGTCATAAGGAAGATTATCTTCGTCAAAAAATGTAGGTATACTCTGTGATGGCACTCCGTCAAAAGCAAGCACTCCGTCAATTGTATTTGGATTAGGATTCTGTGGAGTTCTTCTTGAGGCCTTTGCAGGCTGTGCACCGATAATTTTTACATCAGGATTTTTCTCTTTCATAAACTTTGATAATCCGGCAAGGGTTCCGCCTGTTCCTACAAGCTGTACAACATAGTCAACTTTTCCTTCTGTATCTTCCCAGATTTCAGGTCCTGTTGTGTTATAATGTGCGAGAGGATTGTTATCATTTCCTCCCTGATTTATGTAAAAATAACCATGTTCTTTAGCATATTCATTCATAATCTTAGTTAAGACTTTCATTGATAATCCGCCATTATCAAGCATTTCACGAAATCCCGGAACATCATCTGCCTGAAGAAGAGTTACTCCATATGCTTTAAGAATTGCAGTTCTTTCTGCTGACACTCCAGGCTGGATAACCACTGCATATTTATAACCCATTGCGTTTGCAAATGCTGCTGTAGCAATACCGGTATTTCCACTTGTAAAATCTAAAATAGCACCGCCTGGTTTTAACTCGCCGCTCTTTTCCGCTTCAATAATCATATTGAGTGCAACTCTGTCTTTAACACTTCCAGTCGGATTAAAATACTCAAGCTTTCCAAGTAAGTGAGCTTTAAGTCCGAGTTCTTTTTCATAATTTTTTAATTCTACCAATGGTGTATGACCAACAAGTTCTGTTATTGAATCGTATATCTTTGACATATTATCTACCGCCTCTTCTTTTCCTATTATTCCTACTAATTATATAGGAATTGTTAACTTATGAAACAGATTATACATTCAATACCATTAAATGTCAATTGTTTTTTTCTAATTTCTTATAGTTTCTTTCTTTCACAGCTTATATCTTTTATCTATATCTAATCAAACATCATATAGAGTTAAACAAAAAACACTGCCCGCATCTGATATATTCTACCAGGCACAGACAGTGCTCATAAACTTAACTATTTAATTTTTCTTCTGACGGATATAATAATTTCTGCCACAAGGATAAAATGCTGTCAGCTCAAAGCCCAGGCTTAACAAAATGATAAGGATATACTCAGGTTTTGAATATCTTCCTCTCATCTCATTATTTATCACTTCGAATCTTAAATCTCCAAGAATTTCTACACGGTTCATCTTTAATGTGCCTTCCGGATAAAAATCAAAATTTTTAACCGCAACGGTACACACCCTTATACTTCCTTCTCCATCGGCAGTAAGCTTCAGGTAATAATTTCCTTTGTCATAACTTTTATCAAGATTAAATTGCGTGTATTTATCATCAAGCATATCAGACTTTCTGAAATCCTCATGATACAAAACTTCCTGTTTATCATTTAACAATTCCAGATGATATAGGGTATTTTCATAGTCTTCACCATTAAATGCTTTAAAATGTAACTTTATCTGATTAAATCTACCGCTTAATTTAAGACTCTGCATTATTTCATTTCTCTCATTAAGAATTATGTATCTCTTCTTATTATTAGAGTCCT
>CAJJNI010000164.1 GCA_905193085.1 uncultured Lachnospiraceae bacterium
AATTATCTATAAATGAGCAAATTTAAAATATTGCACAATTTTGTCTGTGCCATAAAGATATATTATATTTTATTTCTTGAAAATGTGTTTCGTTTGCAGATAAAACAAGATTATTTTGTGTATTTTTCTGTGTTTGTTCATTTATAGTTATTTATATTATTTAATGTATAAGTCGGCATTTTCTGATTACTCTGTTAATTTTGATAGCTGTAATTGTGCTGTAACCAGGTTGTAGTATATACCATGTTTGTCTACAAGTTCTTCATGTGTTCCGATTTCAGCAATAGAGTGATTGTCGATAACAACTATTCTGTCAGCATTTTTTAAAGTTGAAAGCCTGTGCGCAATAGCAAATGTTGTGCAGTCGCTTCTTAATCGCTCAATAGCCTTCTGGATAAGGTATTCACTTTCTGTATCGAGGTTTGAAGTTGCCTCGTCTAGTATAAGAAGCTTTGGCTTTGTAAGAACAGCCCTTGCTATGGCAAGACGCTGGCGTTCACCACCTGAGAGTGTATATCCCATCTGACCTATATATGTTTCATATCCGTTTGGAGTACGACATATAAAATCATGTGCATTTGCTGTTTTTGCTGCGGCAATTACTTCTTCATAGGTTGCATCAGGTTTGGCGTATCTTATATTATCAATAATTGTTCCGGAAAATAAAAATGTTTCCTGCAATACAACACCAATCTGACTGTGAAGATATTCGATATCAATATCTTTAATATCTATTCCGTCAATCGAAAGTGTACCTGAATTTACATCATATAAATGCATTATCAGGTTAATTATTGTAGATTTTCCAACGCCTGATGCTCCGACAAGTCCAATCATTTCGCCTTTTTTAACATCTAAATTTATATTTTTTAAAACCGGGTCATATGACTGATAACCAAAGGTTACATTGTCAAATTTAATATTACCTTCAATATCGTGTTTAATGGCTTTATCTGCATTTTTGATAGAAGGCTCTTCTTCCCATATATCAAAAATCCGCTCAAGGCTGTTAAACATTTCAGCAAGATTTCGCGGAAGATTCAGAAGCCTGTCAAGTGGTCCGTAAAGAATGGCAGCATATGCGATAAACTGCGTTAATGTACCTGCTGACATTCCACCGACAAGAACATTTTTTCCTCCAAGATAAGTGATTGCATATGTTCCGAGTCCAAGAGTAAATGTAAGAATCGGGGTAAAGTATGCAAAAAATATTGAATTACTTATCTGGATTTTTGCATAATCATCGGACAATCCCTGAAAGCGTGCGGCTTCTTTTGTTTCTTTTCCGTATGTTTTAACTACCTGCATGCCGGAAAGTACATCCTGTAAAGAACTGTTTAATTTATCCATGCTCTTATTTGATTTCCGGAACCGCTTACCCATCTGTTTTCTCTGTGATATTGATAAAACAACTGTAAGAGGAAGAAAGATGAGTGAAATAAGCGTAAGTTTCCAGTTCAGGATAAACATATATATAAACGCAAATATCATGGTGATAACAGTCGAAATCATGTCTCCGAAGGTATTTTCCATAAAGCGTCGTATCTGTACGGAATCACTTGAAATTCTCCGCATCAAATCACCGGGTTTTCTGCTTTGTATGTATGACAGTGATAATGTCTGTAATTTATAGTATGTTTTTTTTCTCAAATCCATACTTATTTTTACACCAAGATAAGTGCAGTACCAGTTTTTGAAAATGGTTATAATTATTGTCATGACAGTTATTATAAGCATTGTTATAACGAAGGTTACAACATCTTTCATTGTTCCGTTCTGACTAAAAAGTGCATTATCTATAAATTCCTGCTGGATTTTAGGTGCAACAAGAGTGAAAGCAGATGATGCCAGCATAAGAATTGACAGAAGCAGAAAACCTTTTATATAAGGTGCGCACAGTATTTTAAATTTGTTAAATGTAATACCTCTTCCGTCGCAATGAGGACATGATTTTGTTCCTGGAAGAGGACGGTGGCATTTAGAACATATTTTGTCTGTTTCAGTGCTGTTTACAGGGGAATCTAAGCCTTTAATAAGGCGGTTAATTCCTTCAGCAACATATGAAATGCGGACAACATGCCGCAGAGTAAACCGTGCTGCCAGAATCTGTGTGCCATCTTTAAAAACTAACTTTAAAATTCCATTGTTTGGGTAGTTATCAGATAAAGCCATTTCAAGATTTTCAAGTGATATACTGTCCAGTATTTTGTCGTCTCCTGAAATTATGATG
This sequence comes from uncultured Lachnospiraceae bacterium, assembly GCA_905193085.1. GTDB lineage: Bacteria > Bacillota > Clostridia > Lachnospirales > Lachnospiraceae > CAJJNI01. The sequence continues at coordinate 2,231 of CAJJNI010000164.1, forward strand.
CGTTTATCTGTTACAATTATATAGTTGTTATTTACAAAATTCAGGTCTTCGTTTAAATCATAAGGAACTGCATATTTTATAGTCTCTTCTGTATCCAAAGAGAGTGAATTAACCAGTTCGTCCTTAAGAGTAAATAATAAATTCATGAATAACCTCCGTGGATTACATATATAAATCCAGTTTTTTCAATTCTTTGGCTGTCAGTTTGGAAGTATCTGGAATTTCATATCTGTTTCCTTCCAAATCTGTGATTAAAATTCGTGTTTCGCTAAGGTATGAAAAATGACTGCCGTTAGACTGCAGTGAAAACTGCAGTTCCCCATGGTTGGTATCAACTTTAAAATGTACATATCCGGCAGATTCTTTTATGCTTATGATTTTCTGTATTATTGGCATGTAATACCGTAATGAGAGCTGTTTTGAAATAATTTTTACGGTTCCTTCGTCAAAATCAGCATTTAAATCAGAAATTATGCCTATTTCTTTTTTCTTACCGGTTGATTCTCTTACAGATAAAAGCATGTCGGGTTCTGTAAATGGAAATGTTCTTATAATGCTGACATTTTTATAAGTAATACCGTTTAGGGAAAGATTGATGAAATCACCGTTATCTGTGCTGAAATTACAATTGTCTTTTGTAAGATAAGTGACATTAAGCATTTCTTCACATTCTTTTTCCATTTGAGCCATGTCAAAATTCTCTTCATAAAAATCATCAGCTTTTTCCATTGGCATTTTGCCACCGGGTGGCATTTTACCAAAAGGTCCGCCCGGACCCTTTCCGCCCGGCGGCATTGGTGGACGGCCTCCCATCATAGGTGGTGGTCCTCCCATAGGTCCTCCCATAGCCATATAAATACCTCCTATTCTATGCCTTTCATGGCGAGTGCTTTAGTTTGAAGTTCTACAAGTTTAAAATATGTACCGTGCCTGTTTACGAGTTCAGGGTGTGTACCATGTTCAATAATTGTACCATTATCTATTACAATAAGTTTGTCTGCATTTCTTAGAGTAGACAGGCGGTGTGCGATAGACAGGGTTGTTCTTCCTTTTATAAGGTAGTTTAATGATTTTTGGATTGCTTTTTCAGTCTCTGTATCAACAGAAGCAGTAGCTTCATCAAGAATTAAAATGCGTGGATTAGCTAATATTGCTCTTGCGATTGAGAGACGCTGGCGTTCTCCGCCTGATAGAGTTTTTCCTGACGAGCCTATAACCGTGTCATATCCGTCAGGAAATTTGCAGATAAAATCATGTGCGCTTGCCAGTCTTGCAGCTCTTATAATTTCGGCTTTTGTTGCGTCAGGTTTTGCATATGCAATATTTTCTGCAACCGTTCCCATGAAAATGTAAGTTTCCTGCGAAACCATGGCTATGTTTTTGCGTAAATCATTGAATGCCATATCTTTAATATTTATTCCATCGATAAGAATTTCGCCTTCCTGCGGGTCGTAAAGTCGTGTAATAAGACTGACTAAAGTCGATTTACCTGCACCGGAACGTCCGACTATACCAAGCATTTTGCCTCCATCTATCTGCAGGCTCATATTGTGGATAACAGGATTATCAGGGGTGTAACCAAATGTAACATTCCTTAATTCAATAGAACCGTTTTTCATTTTAAAATCAACAGGATTTTCTTTCTCACATACATCAGGTTCTGTATCAATAATTTCAAACATTCTGTCTGCACTGTTTTTACTGTCAGTCCATGAGCGGAATGCTCTTGATATGAAGTTGAGTGGTTCTTTAAGCTGGGTTACATAATTTGCAAAAGTAATTAAAATACCCATTTTGATGTCGGAAGAGTACAAAACAAGATAAGCACCTGTTCCCCATACTGCAAGATTAGCAACATCTTCTACAAATGTATAAATAGAATTGAAACGATTATCAAAATCTACAATGTACATTTCAGAATCACCGACAGATTTATTGTATTTGTCGAAACGCTCAATTTCTTTATTTTCCTGTCCAAATGCTTTGACAACTCTTGCTCCTGTAATATTGTCATTAATCTGTGCATTAAGATTTCTTTCAGCTCTGTGTCTCTTGCCAAATAAATGAAATAGTCCGGGCATAAGCTTAATGCTCATAAATGTAAGCACCGGAAGCAGACAAAGTGCTGCAACTGATAATTTTACATTCATGGAAAACATTATTATACATGTAGAAATTATAGTAAATGTATTAGTTACAAAATATGGGAGAATTGATGTGAAAAAATCTGTAACCCGGTTTGCATCAGACAAAACTCTTGTCATAAGTGAACCGGTCTGGTTATTGTTAAAAAAACTGATTGAAAGATGTCCCATAGATTCAAAAATGACTGATTTCATTGAAGAAACTACTTTTGGAACGATAGAAGCGGCAATTATTCCCTGTAAAATGGAAATCAGCTGGGAAATAAGTTTTGTCACAACCATTGTTATAACTACAAACCCAAGTCCTGTAACGAAAGCATCAGGTGATAATCCGAGTTTGTTTAATATGGCACCGTCTTTTCCTAATATCTGGTCGTAAAGGACAGTACCGTTTAAATAAGGCCACACAAGATTAAGTGCTGCTGTGCCAAGATAGCACAGCAGCAGGAGAATAATTTGTGGTATAAATGCTTTAAAATATTTTGCAATACGAAGCATATCAGTTCCTCCATTCCTCCACTAAGAGGTTGTTGATGTAGAAATTACTTTCAGGAATCTTAAAGTCAGCCTGTTCTAAGTTTCCTAAATCTCCCCATTTTCCACAATCTTCTACAGTGTTAAAAGGAAGAATATCTTTTGAAGCAAACAAAATTCGCTCAATTGTATATACAGATTCGCTGAATCTGAAATTTTTGCTTCTTTCCATAAGTCCTGATTTTAAAGTAACAGTGAAAATATTTGTCAGGCAGTTTGCAGTAATTGTAATATCAAGCCATTCACCCGGCTGATAGCTGCCAAATGGTGAGTATCTGCCCCCGTTTTTGACAACGATATCCCCATTGCTTTTAAAATACAGACGAACAGGAACTTTTCCATGACCTTCCTGAAGTTCTATTGTAAAGTTTGCTTTTTCGTCGTGTCCGTCAAGGTACACTCTTGTACTGACTTTTACCATTTCAGATTCTTTGAATATTTTCATTGCTCTTGCTCTGTCATAAGGATCAGAATCGTGAAGACATAAAACCTGGCTTCCACGCTCTGTTGGAGAAGCAGTTACTTCGACAGGACACCATAAAGGAGAGTATACATTGAAGCCCTCTACAAATGGTCCAACAGGCATATCTGAAAAATCAGTATTAACATAATCATCTGTAGTACCGTTAACCGGGACAGGAGTGTAACTTACCCATACATCTTCTTTATTTACAGTGTAAGCAAGCCACAAAGACTTATCATCAGGTTTTGGATTATTTTCACAAATACCTCTGATATACGGAGGACCGCGGCTTTT
>CAJJNI010000165.1 GCA_905193085.1 uncultured Lachnospiraceae bacterium
TTTTTCAGGCTTAAATTCATAATCAAAATAACTGTCTGTATGGGTAATTGCATAGCTTTGTGTAACACCTGTCTTTAAATTATTATATTTTATTTCTTTCAGCCTGATTTGACCTTCTGTGCTGTTCTTTGCTGATACGGGTATAACTTCTATATAATATGTCTCTCCTGCAAGCAGTTCACAGCCATTACCATAACTGTCCTCCAAAACATTCCAGTTTAAATTTTCTTCAAATACTTTTATAATTACTTTGTCATCTTCAGTATTTCCATACCAGTCGGCACTATAATATGCTGTATGGTCCGGAACAAATTTGTAATATGCAGAAACACCGCCATTTACGGTTAAGTCCTGTAGTGTTTCACTGATATTTTTCGGTGAAAATTTACTTAAATGAATTTTCCCTGAAACAGTACCTGAGTTTGATGCAAGTCGAATATAATATTTCTTACCATTTTCTATATAAAAATTCTCAGAGCATTCAAAATTTGTTCTGAATACGAGATTCATATCTGAATCATATACAAGTACATACGCATTATCGCTAAGCTCTGTAAAATCTATTACATAACGACAGCTCTCATCCGCAGTAAATCTGTATCTTATATCTTCATCTTCTGAAGCTACAGATGCAGATACCACTTTGTCTGACTCAATGTCCTTGTACACAATATTCTGTGCATCATATTTTCCAATATTATCATATTCCACTCTTTCATAAGCTGCCGATGTAATTGGCATTGTAATATTAATTGCAGTAGCAAATGCCAGCATCAGACTTAAAATTTTTCTCCTCTTTCTCATATACTTCTCCTTTAAACATATTTACATATGGGCTTTAATTTGTTTTCCTTGCAAAAAAGAGTAAGAAATCAAACAACCATTTCCTACTCTTTTCTTTTTATGAATTACTTCTGTATATTATTTACCACAGCACTTCTTATACTTAAGTCCGCTTCCACATGGACATGGGTCATTTCTTCCGATTTTCTTTTCCTTGCGGATTGTACCAGAAGCCTTCTGCTGCTTGTACAATTCTTTTCTCTTCTCTGCAGGAAGAAGGTCATTCCACATAGGAAGTTCATATAACCAGTCAGCCTTTGCAGCTACCATGTTATAATATAACTTCTCTTTATCATAACCTAAATTAACCTGGGTATTTTCGTCCATTTCCTCGATTGGATTAGGATTCTTAAGACTCTCATCAATACCATCAAGGAATCCTACCATAATCATTAACTCAACGCCATATTTATCTGCAAGCTCTTTTACAGTTCCTGTAACTACTGTATCAGGGTCTGAAAGAATCTGCTCATAGATTCCTTTTTCTTTTACAAAATAATCAGCCCATAAAGCATCACTCTGCTTCTGTGTAAGCTCCTGTGAATAAGCTGTATTTCTCCATGTTTCTAACAAAGTCATTTCTTATTACCATCCTTTATCTGTAAATAATATGCGTACACACGCTGTATCTAATTAATTATACTACATTTTCCTGATATAATCAATCTATTTTCTCGTATTTTTGACAACAATCGTTACAATACATCTGTTATAAAGCCTTTTACAGTTCTTCTCCTGTTATTCTTAAAATATCCTGTATTTCCGATAAATCCATATCCATATAATCAGCCATATCTTCCATTGTCATCTTATCATTCATGGCTTCTGAAAGCTCTTCTGCCTTTTCTTTTACCATATCCGCTTTCTTAATAATATGGTTGTTATTGTTATTTGTAATTTCAAATTCATCAATCGCCGCAAGCATGGCTTCTCTTATGGAAGAATCTATTATTTCTTCTATCTGCTCTATTGAATTTAACTCTTCAAGCTGTGCCATAGCCATTAAAAGCCCTATATTACCTTCCTGTATTAAATCACTTTGTGATAATCCATGTGACTGATATGATGAAGCAACGGAAATTACTTTCGGAAGATAGGCATTTACAATAATTTCCTTTGCACCGTCATCTCCGGCTTTCATTTTTTCAAATAATTCTATGGTCATAGTATTATCTTTTACATTTTTTACTTCATCAAGATACATATTAAGATATTCGCTTTCAGCTTCATCTTTATTTGTAAATGAAAACTTTTCATCTGATTCTTTCGAAGCTTCATTCTTATCCTGTTCATAACCTGCTACCTTGATATTATGCTCTGAAAGATATTTGCAGACAAGCTGCATCTGATTTTCTGAAAGATTCATATCTTTAAAATAATCTTTTAGAAAGTCTGCTGTTACCTGTCTGTTATTCAATCTTGCAAGCGCTGTAACATCTTCTATCATTTCTATAAATTTACTTTGATTATCCATAATATTATATTGCCTCCAACCACTTTCTGAATTTATGAAGCACAAACTTTGTCTGCTTTACAAATTCTTCTACGAGTAGAGAATTTGAATTTTCACTATTTTCACTGTTAAAAAATTTCAAAATTCTCCCTGCCCTTGTTCTCACATCAAAAAAAGAATTATACGGTAAATATGCTATCTTATCTTCATTGATACGACATATTCTTGTAAGAAACTGTTTTTCATTATGCAAATCTCCAATAACATGTCCAACCATAATAAAAAAATGTCTCTTCTTATTAATCTTATATATTATATCTGTGGAGTTTCTCAGCTGTTCCTGCTCAAAACAGGCAACACACACATCACAGCAGTCTATTATATGTGATGCAAATCCTGATGTTACATCATCGCAACGAATCATCACAAAATCAAATTCCCTGCTCCACTCATCAAGTAATTTTGCTGCATGCTCCTTAAAATTCTGCCGGTACTCATAAATATTTCCTCTTACTGCAGACTTTACATATGCAAAATCAGAAGTTATATATGTCACACCTTCTTTTGTAAATGAGGAATTATATGCTCCGGTATTCATTCTGTAAAGCATGTAATCCATGCCTTCTTTAATCCCGTAATAAGCTTCTTCTTTTATATATAAGTTATCCTCCCCTTTAAATGCATCTTCCAAATAAGTCTTTCTAAATGATGCATCTATCAGCAGTACACTCCCATTACACTGACTGTGTATCGCCAGTGCCATCACGAGCATATTGCTGATACTGCATTTTTCATTTCCGGAAAAAGCTATTTTCATTCTTTTACCTTATGATTTCCCCAAACCAATACCGGCTGTATTTATTATACAAAAGACTTCTCTGCTTGTAAAGTGTTTAACTTTAAATCACACTTTAAGCTATTCCTGTATTATAAGTGTAGAAAAACCGTCATTTCTTAATTTTCTCTCGGATTCTGCTGCCTGTTTTAAGGAATAATAAGGTCCAACCTTAACCTGATAATACTGTTTGTATCTTCCTGTCTGTGCAGGATAACCCATATACCACAACTGATTTGCAAGCTCACCGGCATAGTCCTGATTTCTGAACAGACCGGTCTGGACATAATACTGCTGCCCCTTAGTCAAAGAAACTGTGTCCATTATTGCAAGAGCGATTTCTTCCGCAATCTGGTTAAAACGCTGGTCGAAAAGCTCATTATCTTTGTCACTGTTAATAAAACCCGTTTCAATAAGTACTGCCGGCATTTTAGTTCTTCTTAAAACAGCAAGGTCCGGCCTTACATCAACACCAAGGTTTTTAAATCCGACTTTTTCAAGATTATCACTGATTTTCTGTGCAAGCTCTGCTTTTATGCCGCTGTTATCATATATAAGAGTCTGTACTCCATCATATAACCCCGGTGTTGCAGCAGAATTTCTGTGAAATGACACAAAAAAGTCACCGCCTGCCTCATTTGCTATCTCTGCTTTTCTTGCAGGAGAGTCATATACATCTGAATTTCTTGTATAAACCACATCATAACCGTTATTTTTCAAAATCTGTCCAACCGCAACAGCTAAATCAAGATTATCATCTTTTTCCTGTCTTCCATTATAAGCAGCGCCCAAGTCTCTGCCGCCATGACCTGCATCAATTACAATTCTTGCCATTTTTACCTCCATAGCACTAAATAAAAATTCTATTTTACATATTATGCACAAACATGCATTTTATTTACAAAAGGTAATTATTTATACTTGTAGTATTTTATTTAATATGGTAGAATAACTTTAATTATAAGTCGAAATGAGAGGTTGTTTTATGAAAGAATTTATTTTAAATTTCAAAAAAGAACGGCTCAAACATTGTTACATGTTTTTATATCCGGTATTTTACATGCTGTGTTTTATATTTTTAGAGCAGAATGTTGAGCCCATATACATTATACATTTTCCGCTTGATAACTACATTCCATTTTGTGAATACTTTATTATTCCTTATTTTACATGGTTTGCTTATGTGGCTGTGACAGTAGCTGTTTTTTATATTTTTCTTGATATAGGTGATTTTTACCGTCTTACTTCATATTTATTTACAGGTATGACAATATTTTTGCTTGTTTCACTGTTTATACCTAACGGACTTGATTTAAGACCGACAACATTTGAAAGAGATAATATTTTTGTTTCAATGGTAAAAACACTGTACAAAACAGATACACCGACGAATGTTTTTCCAAGCATTCATGTATATAATTCAATATGTGTTCATATAGCACTTTGTAAAAATGATGTTGTCAAAAAACACCGTCCTGTAATATACGGTTCATTTGTTCTTATGATTTTGATTATACTTTCAACCGTATTTTTAAAACAACATTCAACACTTGATGTTGCTTCAGGAATTTTACTTGCATCACTTTTATATCCTGTATTTTATGTACACAACTGCATTCCATACAGAAAGGAGTTTCCCCTTGCATTAAATAATTCGGGGGACGCAATTAAAAAACCGGCATAGACAAAGACAAAAAGACTGCCACTTAAATGATTATAAATCGTAAAAGTGACAGTCTTTATTACTTTTATCATTATTAGTTAAAACCAAAAATCTTCTGATATATTTTATAAGTTGTAACTGCTATTGTTCTTCCTGATTTTCCGGGAAGATTTGCAGCACCTGTAATTCTACGTCTTAATGATAAGTACGCACGGTAATTGTTCTTCTTAATATATGCAAGAAGTTCTTTTCTTCTTTCTTTCTCATCATCTGCTTTAGAACGTATAAGAAGAATACATGTAACCGTAGTTATTATGTCAAGATAATTCGTCATATATCCCTTAAGTTTACGGTTTGTAATTTTCTTTAAATCAAAAGAATCTACCATGAGCTTATTAACTTTTATCTGCTGGTCTATTCTTGAAATCATGACGCTTTCATGAACAGACTGGTCGCTTCTTCCAATATAATAACGATAAAAATTAACATCCATATAATAAAGAACTTTAACATACGGTAATGGTGTAAATACAAACAGATTATCTACATAAAATGTATGTGCCGGAAGCTTTAGCCCACACTCAATCAGAACCTGTGTTCTGAATATAACTGAGTGCATCAGGAAATAACGGTTTAATCCCATATGTCTTATATCATTCCATGTAAATACCTGCTCTTCCGGAAGTGAATTGTGGTAATGCATTACTTTCTTATGCTTTGCACCGACTTTCTCGTAAACAAAGTTTGATATAAACATATCAACCTGCTTATTTTCTTTTATAAGAGTTTCAAGTCTGTCTAAAATTTTCTTGTAAGCATCTTCATTTACCCAGTC
>CAJJNI010000166.1 GCA_905193085.1 uncultured Lachnospiraceae bacterium
TTATTCCAGTCACTGTTATTATTTCTTATAAAGAGAACTGCAATATCTTTTTCTGTGTAATCTTCTGAAACCTTATCTGCATAATAATTAACATAAGTATCTGTATAACCTCTGTATATGTCATAATACAGACTTTTCCATTCACAGTTTTTTACTGCCGGATATTCTTTTTCAAACTCCTCTTCTCCTGCCGGACCTGATTTTTCTATAGTTCTTACAGCCTTATTATTCTGTTCGTCATATGCATAAACAACATATTCCTGTCTGCATGTATGGATAACAAGTTCCTCACTGCCATCACCATCTATATCCGCTATATTAAAATAATTACTGCCATTATCACCACACAGATAACTGTCCATGTTTACCTTCTTATTTTTTTCATAAACTTCAGGCCAGTATCCTGTAGTATTAACACAGCAAAGCACTTCCGCATATTGCTGATTTCTGTTTATTTCAAATTCTTTATCTTCTTCATCATCTTCTAAATCAATAATTGCAAGTGCCGCCTTTAATATAAGCTGGGCATCTGTTAAATCTACCTTGCCATCACCATTTGCATCTGCACATTTCTGTGCATTTTCATTAAGCCCAGTAATCGCAAGTGCCGCTCTTAACACTGTCTGGGCATCTGTTAAATCTACTTTGCCATCACCATTTACATCACCTTTTTTTGATGAAATATCTGCTGATACAGTATAAGAAGGTGTCGGTAAATACCCTGTTGAAGCTGCAACCATTACAGAAGACATCAGTAATGCACTGCATTTCTTTATATAATTTTTCATTGTATCTCCTTTGCTAAATCTACAAGCAGAGTTTTTTCTCCAAAACCACCTGATTTTGAAATAACATATCTGCTGCATTCTTTATATGTGAATTTTGAAAGAACCACTCCTTTTCTCATCTCACATAAAGGCTCTAATTCATTTACTCCTACACATTTCATACATTCAAGTAATGTATCTCCGCCTGTTATGAAAAGTGTTCCAACATCAGGGTTTGTAAAAAGTTCTCCAACAATATAGCCTATTGTCTTTGATATTCCCTGTCGTATATCTTCTATTCCAAGTCCCTGTGACAACGCATAGGCTCTTGTCAGCTCGTTGCCTCCCTCGTCGTTAGAATCTATAATGCATAAAGGATTTTCTTTTATCACTCTGCATATATTATCAAATTCTGCCTTTCCTTCATCACTCTGCCAGTAATCAGCCTTTAATTTCTGTCTCGGAGTAAGATGAATATGTGAAAAACCGTTTTTCTCAGCCTCGGCTACCTGGGCTACCGTAATCGGATTAACACTTCCGCATATTACGAGGAATCTTGAATCAAGCTTTGGTATATCTGCTTCCCTGTCAGAAGCTATATTAAGAAGTTTTGGAAGTATCTCTCCAAATCCTGCACAGCCTGCCATAATATGCAGACATTCATTATCGGCAATCTTTCTTCCGATACTTTCCAAATCATCACTGCTTATTGCATCAAATACAACTATTTCTTCTGATGACTTATCCGCTTTCCAGTCATCAGCCTGTGAAATACTGCATGTCAAAATTTCACTCTGCTCTGCTATAATATCCGTAACAGCACTGTTTTTAACAGGCTCAAACGGGTCAATACCAAAAGGACTTTCTGTTACAGGAACTCCGTCTATGTAATGAATGCCGCCTTTTGTTATACGGTTCATCTGTGGAAATGCCGGAACGAAAGGCAATATTTTCTGTCCTGATGCAGCAACTAGTGCGCCAAGCTCTGCACCTATATTTCCACGGAGGGCAGAATCTGTCTTCTTATAAATATATTGCACGCCTGCTTTTTCTGCCTTAGAAGAAAGTTCATATACTATATCATAAGCTTCTTCCTTTGATAAATGCCTTGTCTCTGTATCTGCTACAAGTACCGTCTCTTCTACGCAACTAAAATCAACCTCAGTTCCTACGATAACTTTAGTTGATGCACCCGACTTTGCAAACTGTACACCTGTATCTAAAGCTCCGGTAAAATCATCTGCAATAATAAGTAATTTCACATTTTTCCCTCCTTTGTTTTCTTTTTATGTTACTAATATACAACCCGTTTAACCTTAGTTCAATAAAATATGGCTGTAAAACTGTTCCATTTTGAAACTATTTTACAGCCATTATGATTTTAATTGTATTATTTTTCCATATGTTTCATATTGAAACATATTTTTAAATTTTATTATTGCAAAATCTTATAATATGATGCCCTGGTCTCATAATTTTTCCAAATCACAAAGTTATATTCAGGCTGTCATAAATGAAAACATTAAAACTACTATGCCTAAGACAACTAGAATGATTCCCGTAACTCTGTTTAATGTCGCAGGCTCTGCCCTGTTAGCAAATACAGCCGCAATTCTTGCCCATACAAATGTAAATATAACACATAAAGCAAGCACAGGTAAATCAGGCATTCCACCTATTACAAAATGTGAAACTGCACCTGTAAGTGCAGTAAATGCCATAATAAAAACACTTGTTCCAACTGCTGTTTTAAGTTCATAACCAAGCACTGTTGTTAAAATAAGCAGCATCATGAGTCCTCCGCCGGCACCAACAAATCCACAGATAAACCCAATCATAATACCGCAAAAGACTGACTGTACTGCTCTTTTTTTCGCACTGATTCCTTCCATTGCCTCTTTAGTAGTCATGACAGGCCTTACAATAAATTTAATGCCCAGCAGGAATGTCATAAATACTGAAAAATTTCCCATGGCCATTGATGGAAGCAGGCTGGATACATAACTTCCTACAACGGTAAATACCAAAACACTTACCATCATAATAATTCCGTTTTTTATATCCAGATTTTTATTTCTGCCATAAGTATAGGCGGACACAGCACTGGCAAGCACATCAGATGACAGGGCTATTCCTACTGCCATGTAAGGCTCTATGCCAAGAAATGTAATAAGCATAGGGCTTATTACGGCGGCCGCACTCATTCCGGCAAAACCTGTTCCAAGTCCTGCGCCCATTCCTGCTAAAAAAGTAACTATCAGAGTAATAATAATGTTCATCAATGCATTTCCTCACTATCGTATTAACATTTATACTCTATTTTAACACTTAAAGTAATCTTTTGCAAATTCCATGTCCTGAACAATCTCCATTGTTCCAATATATTTATTGTTACTGTTTCTTACTGCCATGTAAGTTACAAGCATTATTCTGTCATTCTTGTTCATCCAGACCGGCACTTTATCTAATGTTCCATTTCTGAACTCTTCAATAATCATTCTTACTTTCTGCTCAATCTTAGGCGGGTGGCATGAAAAAACTTCTCTGTCAATTGCCATACCCGGCCTTTTGAATACCTTTGGTCCCTCATTAAAATATCTGTTAATATTGTCTGCATCTATGAAAGAAATTTCAAGTGGAATTGTATTAAGCATCGCACTGAGCTGCTCTACACTCATATGACCTCCCGCCATATAAATTTCCTTATCATCAACTTTAATATCCTGAACTTTTTGAAATGCCTCTGCTTCTTCCCATACCTGATTCTCTACACCAAAGCATGTTAAATAATCTTTGGAATCTCTGTAAATGTCATACCATTCAGACTCCGAATAATTCACTGCACAATTCGGGAAAAGTATGTTGGCTTCTTTATAAATCATCTCATCAATTCTTGTAATAAGCGCATCCAATCTCTTAAACCATTCTTCATCATGGTCTTTGATTTTTATTAGATTATTAAGTTCATCTCTTATTTCATCATCTACAGTCCACATTACATCTGATGGTCCGCTTATCTCATATTTTACTTTTAAATGCGGATAAAGTAAATCACCTTTTTTAGCATAATGAGTAGAAATTTGTTTAAGTTTGTTTAAAATTGTAGCATCTACACTTAAATTTGCAATTTTTTTCCTGCATTCTGACAATATACCTTTCAAAGCTTCATTTTCAAGTGTAAATGTATTAAGTGGGTGTCCTTTTATCTGTGCAAGCTTTGATGATGCTGTAAGTCTCTGTTCAATTATTGTTGATGATGACTTCATCGGACTTGATGTTTTTTCATATGCGGAATTTTTTCCCGCTGAATTTTTTCCTGCTGCATTTTCTTCTTTTGTCATTCCATGAAACAGGGCGGCATGAACATCACATAATTTCTGAACTTCTGTGAGTGGTGTTCCCTCTTTTAATAATTCCTGCTCTGCTTTTATTATTTCAGATGAATCAACCTCCCTGAATTCTTTTACGAAATCAGCCCTGACACTTTTCAGACTCTCACCTGCGCCAAGTCGTTTTAAGTACGACTTTATCTTTTCTGTATAATCTGCTTCATTTGACATTGTTTTATTTAATACTGATTCGTTTGATATTTCTTTATTTGATATTTCTTTATTTGATATTTCTTTATTTGATATTTCTTTATTTGATACTGTCTCTGATTTCTGCATTGTCATTTCCTCCCATGATTTAATCTATAATTTTATTATGCTCAATGATTCAGCTAACTTTCAGTTTTTTGAATTTGTAATTGAGATTATAAATCATGTTTTGGAGAAATTATGTTGTTTTTACAACAAAATATCTAAAATAATTATTCCCACCCACTTCTCCCCGCTTGATTATCCAAAACATTTTAGATATAATTGTTTCAAATCAGAACAATTTTGACTAAACCACCCCATAATACTTCAATAATTAAAATGAAGAACAATTAATAACTAATCAACTAAATCAAACACAATAAATAAGCACTTATAATACGGAAATAGTTAATTAAAGAAAGGAACAGAATCTATGATTAACAGAAAAATTAAAATTCTCGGCATTGCACCATATCAGAGCTTAAAAACATATATGGAAAAAGTTGCACAGTCTTACTCTGACATTGAGCTTGTAACTTATGTAGGAGATTTGGAAGCCGGTGTCAAACTGTCACAGCAATATATGAATGATGGCTTTGATATAATAATTTCAAGAGGTGGAACCGCTTCTCTTATCAAAAATTTTTCTACAATTCCTGTGATTGAAATTCCTTTATCATTTTATGATATATTACGCACACTGAAACTTACTTCTATTTCTGATAATGAATGTGCAATTATCGGTTTTGAAAATATTACCAAACCGGCAGGTGTTTTATGTGACATGCTTGGATATAAGATAAAAAGCATAACAATCCATGATGCAAGGCAGGCAGAAGCAGCACTTTATACACTCAAATCTGACGGTTATAAATTTGTGTTATGTGATGTTATTACTGAGACTATTGCCAGAGAAACCGGACTTAACCCTGTGCTTATAACTTCCGGAATAGAAAGCATTCAGGATGCCTTTAATGAAGCTGTCAAAGTGTGCCTTTTTTCTGAATCAATAACAGAAAAATACAGCATTTTGGAAGAGGCACTTCAGGGACAGCCATCAAGTACGGTTATTTTAAACGAAAATGGAGATGTGATTTTTTCGACTTATGATTCAGAAAATATTTCTGAAATGATGAGCTATCTGCATGAGATGGTTAAAGATTCTAAAAAGTTTAAAGATACAAAAGAATTTCACATGATAGAAAATAATCTTTATTCTATAACTGTAAATAAAACTTT
>CAJJNI010000167.1 GCA_905193085.1 uncultured Lachnospiraceae bacterium
TTTTTATTTTTAAGCCATGCTATATTCATACATATAATCATTTTCCTGCTGTGACTGACAGGCAATTCCTGCTGCACAGTCTTTCATTTTACTTTTGTAGATATTTCCATATTTTGAAAATGAAACCGGATAAATTTCAAGTTCCGATAAAATTCTTGCTATTTCAATCGGAAATGCTCCGGCAACTTTAATTTCCAGCAGTCTGTACTCTTTATCCAGTAACAGCCTGCCCTCATCACCGTCCTGCAGTCTGAGTGAATCTTCACGACTTCTTATATTTTTATCAAAGGTCATTCTAAGCGCTGAATCTTTTTTCCCAAAATATGCCATTCTGTCATATGCTATATACATCTTTGGAACCGGCTTATAAAACTTTACAAAATAATCTATCTCATTTTCAATCTGACCGTTTCTTAACCTGCTCTCTCCTGCCAGATATTTTTCGGCTTCTTCCAAAGTAAGGGAAATTCTTCTCTTATATACAATACCATCATATTTTTTCTTGATTTCGAGAAAAACTTTACTGTCCAAATCCGGTATTCCATAACTTCTTAATCTTAATTTTTCTTTATAAACCGGTTTATCAATTGAAGTTCTTATCAAATCATAATCCGGTGTGTCATAATAAATATTGCATATTGTATGAAGTCCATACTCATCCAACTGCATATACGGCTCTAATCTCTCAAGAAGCCTGTTATATTTATCTTCTGAAAGCAAATATTTCTTTTCAACTCTTTTAAATGTGAAATTGTCTGCCATAAAACTTCCTCCTTAATGTGTCTGTCATTTATTTTATGAGTATATAATAAACAGCTTTTGTGGTAACAGAATGGAGTTAAAAAGACAACTATGTAAAATCTGTGTGAAATCTGTGTGAAGTTTGTAGAATAAAGTGGTTTAATGCAAAAAAATCAGGCGGTAAAATACTGCCTGATTATAAATATTTACTAATAATAAAATTATAAAGTTAGAATTTATTTACTTATTTTTCGCAATCAGTGAACTTTTTTCCAGACACGGAAGTTCTGTATTGTAAGGAGATGAACCAAACAAAACAATAGAATTTTCCAAATCATCATCAGATACATGAATCCTATTCCCATTCAAATATGCTCCTTCACCCGAAATTGCATGATAAGTTTCATTTAGATAAGGATTATGTACAACTCCCAGATATCTCTTTCCATTTCGTATTAAACCGATTGATATACAACTCATATGATAATCTTTTATAAAATTGGTAGTTCCGTCAACAGGGTCTACTACAAAAATATATTCTGCATTTTTATCAATTTTACAATCCTCTTCTTCCCCTAAAAATTGAGCATTTGGAAGAATATCGGCTAATTTTTTTTCGATTATTTTTTGAATTTTACAATCATACTCCGTTACGAAATTTGCCTTTCCCGCTTTATCCTTAATTTTCAAATCATTTCTATCTGCCAAAAGCATAATTTTGCCACATTCTTTTGCTGCATCAATTATTTCAGCTAATATAATATGTATATCTTTCATATTATCTACAATCACTTTCTTATAACTACTTTATTTTATTCGTTAAATATCCCTCTACACTACTTAGAATTATTTTTGTAGTCTCCAATTGTTCTTCTGCTTTCTCTTTAGAAGCAATGTAAAAATCATCATAATCACTTTTTTCTCTTAATTGTTTTAATATTCCTAATCTTCTCCCAATTTCTCTCTGGAAAATTCCTGTTGCAACATATTCTTTATTAAAATATGCAACAACATCTTTATGACGCTTAAAATCTACTATGTCTAATGCCAGAATTGCTTTTATTGCATAAAAAGCAGAATAATAAGAACGATTTATTGCATCTTTATAAAATCCATCATTCAAACAATTTTCTGCAACAATAAGGCTGTCTTTTGATTCTTGAATTCGATATTTACTTAAATCAATCTGCCTGTTATCCATTAAGAAGTATTCCCTCCTTTTTTACATTTTCATAAAATGGCAAAACCCCAAGCCAATAGTTAAATTGCTCCTCATTCTTAATAACAACACTAAAATCAATAAAATACTTCATTTCATACTCAAATGCCACATTATAAATATCATTTTCAATCATTTCAATTTCAACATCTGTAAGAGATGTTAAAACCATAATATCTACATCTGAATTTTCCCGATAATCTCCACGGGCATAAGAACCATATAATATTATTTTTTTTAAATCAGCCCCTAGTATATTGGCAATTTCTTTTGAAAAATCTAAAATAATCTCTTTTTTATTCTTCAATTTCTCACATCCTTAATGCATTCTATTTATGACACATACCTACTTAATGATGAAGCACTTTTATTTAAATATTTCACAATATTATACCCTATATTCTGTAATTTAACAATAAAGCTTAGCTTACTGCATTTAAATAATCCGCATAATCTGCCCATATTACTGTTCCATCAGAATATTTACTACAACATATATCTAACATTCCTTTTTCTTACGAAACATCTTTAATATTATAAATATACCGCCAAACATCAAAAATGCTCCCACTCCGCCAAAAGCAATTGCAGCCATTGCATTTCCGGCTAAACCCGAGACATATACCATATATATAAACATTCCGCCAATTCCAACAAATATAGCCAGCAAAATACCTGCTGCCAGAATTCTTACAGGCATGGGTACCTTCTTTTTAGTTCCAAGTTCTATAATCCCCTCAACAATTATCTCAAATAAAAATTCGAGCAAAATTTCCAAGCATAACACCTCCGCTATGGTTATTATACCACATAACCTATACCTGCATCAATCACGCAGATAAAATCTGTATTTTTTATTCCTGTATTTTTTATTAAAACATTATTCTTTTATATGTATGCAATTCAAACTTTTTTCCATCATTTGTGTAATAACCTATATCAATGACCTGTAGTTCACTATAAATTTCAGTTTCATAATTGCCCAGTACATTCTTTAATTGCTGCACTTTTTCGTAATCACCGTCTTCTAAAAAGCGGCAAACAGTTATATGTGTTCCCCACGGAAATTTAAATTCCATATTTTCAGATTGTAATGCGGAAATTATATTTTTACAGTTTTTATAAAATGCCTCATTAAATTCTCCTGCTAATATAAGTGCTGAATAATCCAAAAGTAAATTATAATAATATATTTTCATTTTTTCATAACCGGCACTTGCAGAAAGTAATATATCCGAAATAGTATCCAAAACCTGCTCAACAGGCTTAAATTCAGGACATTCACCAAAAGAAGCCATTGTTGTATGGATATTAAATTCATCATATTTCATAATGGGAATTATTTCAGATATTTTTTCATTAAGTTCTTTAATAATTTCAATTACATTATCTGAATGCCTCAAAGCTATTATATAACCACCATTATTACGAAATTCAGCTTTTTTAAGCCTGTCCAGATTCAATGCATTTTCTTCAATTTCATTGTAAATTCTGGTTTGTCTGACTGTAAATTCATTTTTTTCCACAAAAATATTCACTTCCGTTCTAACAGCTTCTAAAATCTGAAATTATAAAAACTATCCTTCTTTTCTTTGATGTTTTTATTTACTTTGAATTTATGAACTCAATTATGAACTCAAAATTGTCACCAGTGATGAATATCTTTTTGTGTTATTCTTAATGTCATCTTCGCTGACACCATAATAGCTGTATAATTCTTTTGAAATGTTTTCAAACTGTTTCATTATCTTTTTATTTCCGGAATATGATATGCCAAATATATCCCAGATATAGTCTATTCCTATCTCAAGGAAGGAATCATCAATCCTTATTTTGTACAAATGAAAATCAGTAGCAATTGTGCTATCAGACATTTTGGCAATCATTTCACTTCGGGTCTTTATTTTACAAAAATACTCTTGAACAGATGCTTCATTTGAAATATCCGGCTTCGGAATATCTTTCATTTCGCCTAAAACTTCCGGTTTATATTGTAAAATCAGACCTTCTTTTAAGCTTTCCTTTTGTTCAATGTATTCCCTTTCAGTTGGAGGAGTTTCGGTTAATTCATAATTATTCTTTGCATATTGTACTACCTCAGCAAGGGTATGCGTATTTGCAACGATTGTCTTCTCCACTTTTTTCCGCTTATATCTGTATATAGCATTTCTTATTCTAATCTTTAACGGTTGTTTTGCTGATTTTCCCGCCACAAAAACACTTGTCGGGCCATCTGCACCACCTAATAACGAAACTTCTCTTTTACTTTTCACAAATATTCACCACTCATAAATTATGATTATACAATAAAGCACCTTTTTCAACGCCTTATATCTTTTCAATTACAATTCCGGCACATCTATCTGATAAAGTGAGTTGCCACACGTTCTTCTGTCTGTGGCAGACCGAACTTTTCTTTACCTAAAGCAATACTCTTCATCAGAAATACCATATTTCTTGCAAGCACACGCATCGTCTGTCTGCCTTCCTCGTCCATATCAGCCTCTCCCTGAATGCGGCCGTGTATAGAGTTCCAATATTGACTGGAGGCAATCGGCATATTTGATATTGTAAAATACTTATTCAGTTCATCAAATGTTGCAGAACATCCGCCACGCCTTGCACATACAACACTTGCTCCTACTTTCATTGTCTTATCAAAATGAGAACTGTAAAAAAGCCTGTCCAAAACTGCAACTAATGTTGCATTTGCAGAAGCATAATAAACCGGACTGGCAACAACAAGTCCATCGGCCTCCTCGAATTTCGGAGCCAGTTCATTGACAACATCATCAAAAACACATTTTCCCAACTCACTGCATCGTCCACAGGCAATGCAGCCTCTGACAGCCTGATTCCCAACACGGACAATTTCCACCTGCACATTTTCCGCTTCAAATATCTTTCTCATTTCTTCAAGTGCTATTGATGTGTTTCCATCTTTTCTCGGACTTCCATTAATCATTAATACCTTCATTTTTTAACCCCTTTTCCCATTAATTTTATCTGTCTTAAATTATGTTTTGTTATACTTCTAAATCAAATTATGTTTTAATATCCCCCTACTTATGGTACGGTTCATTTGAATTTATTTTAAAACCGCGGTAAATCTGCTCTAACAAAATTACACGCATGAGCTGATGCGGAAAAGTCATGTCTGAAAAACTGATTTTCTCATCTGCCCTGTTTAAAATATTTGATGAAAGCCCCAGTGAACCGCCTATTACAAATGCTATATTTCCATTACCGGAAACTCCAAGACTTTCTATTTTTTTTGCAAACTGCGGTGATGTATATTTTTTCCCGTCAATCGCAAGCGCAATAAGATACATTCCATCTTTGATGTATTTTAAAAGACGCTCTGCCTCTTTATCTTTTATCTGATTTTCAAGTGCTTCTGATGCTTTATCCGGCGTCTTTTCATCGGCAACTTCAACTATTTCCAGTTTGCAGTATCTTGAAAGGCGCTTTGAATATTCTTTTATTGCATCTGTGAAATATTTTTCTTTTATTTTTCCAACTGTTAATATTGTTATTTTAACCATTATTCAAACAACTCCAATAAGTCTTCTTTTGTAAATGAAGATAAAGATGTGTTCTCACCGGAAATTATTTTATCGGCAAG